>CBETCF010000019.1:0-17675 GCA_965534785.1 uncultured Psychrobacter sp. | reverse complement strand
AAATCGACCTTTACCTCTATGTACAGTGCGGTGACTCAGCATCGTCAAAAGTGTGTGATGAAGCTAGTGTGCTTAGGAGATGATGAAAAAGTCATCGGCTTGCATGGTATTGGTTACGGCGTCGATGAGATGATTCAAGGCTTTGCGGTGGCGATAAAAATGGGCGCGACTAAGGCTGACTTTGATAATACCGTTGCTATTCACCCTACAGGTTCGGAAGAATTTGTGACCATGCGCTAATTTGGATGTTTTTTATTAATAGGAAGGCTATTCTTAATTGAGTAGCCTTTTTCATTGGGTTTGAAAGTGACTACTGACTACTAAAATAAACCACTATTGTGTCAGCACCCATTCGCCATTCACATCGTTGACTTTAAAAGCGCCATTATCGGTACGACTTTTACCACCGATAGTTTGCGTTACGTCAGCCGTGCACAAATAAGTATTGTCGCCTTCAGTAGTATCACAGCTGACGTTATCGACACTCTCAAGAGTCGGCATCATACCTGCCATCATGCCACTCATGGCTTTTGCCATATCATCATCACCCGCCTGCGCCATCGCATCATCCATCATTATATTGGCCTTCTCATACTGCGCTTGGATAAGCTCTTCTACATCGCTTTCAGAAGGACCACTAGAGCAAGCGGCAAATAGGGGCGTTAATAGTAATACAACGGCTAGTTTCTTTAATTTAGTCATAATTACCTCAAAGGATATCGAGTAGATTTTGAATAGATAGTTAAATATTATTTGAACTACACCTAAATAATCAACAAAAAGCAGCTAAATTAATCGGAATGGTTTAGCGCTATTATGACTAATAAATAACTACTAATTCTGACAGTAGAATCACGATACTGTTATGATGCAAATAATGAAATTCGTTGTGAGATGACTGTGTGGCAGATCTATTTATATATTCTTCCGATTGGCTTAGGCATTATGACTTTGGTCGCCAGCCTCATATGCCTGTTTGCTTATCTGACGTCCCATGATAATGCCACGCGCTTGCCTGCTTTTAAATGGTTTAAACGCTTGCTGGTGGTGGCATTTATTTTACTTAGTATTGGCATATTTATGACTTTCGGTCATTTTTGGGGTCGAAATCGTTAACCAATGTCCTACTCAATCCATTACTTTAGCTATCTCAATAAAGTGTAATAATACGTTCAAAATAGGTAAAAACCGATAACCACTATTATTCTGCTGTCATTATCCGTTTTTCTAACTCTAATAACTCTAAATCATTACGCATAGGCTCGCCATTATTGCCATCTACTGGAAAGGGCATCGCAGCCCCGGTGAGCTGATAACCACGGCGCTGGTAATAAGCCAATAGCTCAGGTCGATGACTTAGAATACTCATAGTCAAGCGACTTGGCTGAGCAACTGACGACTTACTACTTAATAAATGACGTTCTGCAAAAGTCTCAGCCGCCACCAAGATCACGTTGCCCACGCCTGCTCCTTGTAGCTCTGGATGCACTGCAAACATGCCGATATAGCCATCATTACTCAAATTAGACTCTGTTTTTAGCTCTACGGCTATACAACCCAGTATCTCGCCAGTCTCCTCTCCATCACGCTCGCCAGTATTTGTTTTTGGATAAACAAAGACATAGTGCTTAGGGTCTGCTATGACGCTAGCCAGCTCGGCCTCGGTAGTGCGAATACCAGCGACTAAATCAGCCTCATTAGTCCAGCCTTCCGCCTGCCGATAGCAGCGATCTAGTAATTGCTTAAGAGCCGTAATATCCTTGGACTCAGCTTGACGTAGAAATACTTTATCTTTGTTTTTGGCGTTATCAGTCATCATTGTATTCTCTAATTTCACAGTCGTTTATTTATTAAAGATAAGCAAATAAAAAAGGCTGACCTAAATCATTAAGCCAACCCTTATCATAATTATTAACCACTGATTAGTCTATCTTGATAATGCATGCGCTTGCGCAATAATGTCAAATCCGGCATTGATTTGGGCGCGCGTTGGCGCATGACCTCGGCGTAATAACTCGCTAAACGCAATCAGTTCTTTATCACGTCCTAACGAGCTTGCAGCGCTAGCGCGAGTACCTTCACCTTCGTCATCGAAGTAGTATTCGATATAGTCTAAATCGTCTGGCGAGCCAAACAAAATGCCTTTATCTGGAGTCGCGGCATGACCGCTGTAGCGCAGACTTTTACCATATTGCGCCGTCCAGAAGAAAGGAATACGCTCCTCTAAACTATTGACCTTACCATCATTTAAGATAGCGCCGGCGGTCACGATACCGTGCTGCAAAGCCACCCGCCAATGCTCAATACGCATCCGCCCCATCTGATTATTGGCTTTAGCGATATCGCCTAGCGCGTAGACGCCATCACGCAATTGCAACTCGCGATCGACTTGTACGCCATCAGGGTTATTTACTTGCTCGAGCAAATCGGTTCTAGGTGCGACCCCTGTCCCTAAAATAACCACATCAGCTTTTATCTCATTGCCATTAGATAAAGTAACGCCGGTGACTTTATTACTGTCATTATCGCCATTGATGTCATCAACGTTTGCACCAAAGGCAAAGCTCACGCCATTATCCTCATGCATTTTTATCAAGGTATTGCTAACGCTTTCGGAGACGATATTGCTCATCACCCGAGCACTGCGACCAACGATAGTAATAGAGGCGGCCTTTCCTGCTTGTGACAACGCCGCCGCCGCTTCCATACCGATAAAGCCAGTACCAACGATGACCACATGCTTATCTTCACTGGCTTCTTTGATAGCTTTGGCATCGCTCATGCTACGCAGCGTAAACACGCCCTCAAGCTCAGCGCCTTTAAAAGGCGGTATTTTGGGCTCTGCACCGGTAGCAACCACCAAAAAATCAGCGCTTTGTTTTTCATCATCGCCATTATTATTTTTGATGATGATAGCGTTCTCGTTAGGTAATACCTCACTGACGGTTTCATTAAGACGTAGTTCGATATTATTTCTTTCGGCCCAATTCGAGCCGCCTAAGATAAGCTTGCTCTCATCCATCTGCCCCGCTAAAAAGGCTTTGGATAGTAAAGGACGATTATAAGGCGCTTTATTATCGGCACTAATGATGGTAATTTTACCACCATAACCGGTATGACGTAGCTGATTGGCGGTCATGAATCCGGCACCGCCACCGCCAACGATGATGGTGTGTGTTTCGTTAAGCTGATCGTTTGCCACTCTGTTATTAATATCAGTTGAGGTATCGACAAGCAGGTTGTCACCTTCCATAGTGACGCTATAGCGAGTCAGGCCTTTCATAGCGACCGGCTCTATCAGTGAGCCATCGGTACTATCAAAAGTACCATGATGCCAAGGACAAATCACGCGATTGCCGCAACGTAGACCTTCGCCTAAATCAGCACCAGCATGAGTACATTTACCATCAAAGGCACTAAAATCATCGCCATCGCGCGTAATTAAAATGATACTATCATCGTCTTGCTTGAACGATTTCATACCGCCATCTTCAATATTAGCCTTACTAATAGTGATAGTGTTGTTAGTATTGTCAGTCATAAGTTGTCCTTAACGGTGGCCATTGCTACCTGATGAATAGAGGGCTTGTTATTGTTGCTTGTCTTCTTTTAGGTATTGATTATTAAGCTAAACTTTTATCATCATACTTCTACATAAGTATTATTAAAAATACCGATTCTTCAATAGTAACAAGGCCGCGAGCCTTTCGATGTTTTTTTGTATATCTAGCGCGTTGCAAAACGTAACTTTTAATATTTTCCACACGCTAAATTAGCTATAAAAGACGACCTTCCTAAAAAATGAATATTACCTTCTAACTTATTATCTACTGAATGACTATTTTATGACTGATATAGATGACCAAAACTTTGACGCTACGACTATTGATTTTGCACTGGTAACGAATGTTGAAAATTTGCCACAGCCAACATTGCCACCTATCGAACAGGCCACCTATAAAGCCAAGACCGAAGACTTCGTGGTTAATGAAATACTGGAATTAGACTTTACTGGCGAAGGCGAGCATCTATGGCTACATATCCAAAAGTCGGGAGTCAATACCGCTTATTTGGCCAAACTATTATCTGAATGGGCAGAAATTCCCCTGCGGGATGTTGGCTATTCAGGACTCAAGGATCGCCAAGCGCTGACCACGCAGTGGTTTAGTTTAAGAATTCCTAAGAAACAACTGCCTGCTAGTGAGTTTGCTCCTACAGATATAAAAGAGCAGGAAACTGTCGAAATACTTGCGCAGCATTGGCACAATAAAAAGCTCAATCGCGGTACGCATCGCGCCAATCAGTTTATTATTACGCTGCGAGATTTAGAATTTGGGAAGGCTGATCAGTCGCAAATAGAAGCGCATTTGCAAACCATAAGTAAAACAGGTGTCCCTAATTATTTCGGTCCGCAGCGCTTTGGTTTCGGTGGTAATAATATCAAAGAAGCGCTAAATTTGTTTGTTAGAGATTCTGTCAAGGTATTGGCAAATACAGCTTCTAACCACGCCCCTTCTAAAAAGAAAAGTAAGCGTAAGGGTGCGCCGCGAGAACAAAACTCGATGGAGCTATCAGCAGCGCGTAGTTTAATATTTAATGAGATACTGGCAGCACGGGTACGTGATGGCAGTTGGGATGTAGGTGTAAATGGCGAGGTGTTCAATTTAAATGGCTCTGGTTCGATATTTGCTAGTGAGCAAATAGACGAGACTTTACGGGAGCGCTTAGCTAGCGGTGATATTCATCCAACAGCAGTAATGTGGGGCATTGGCAATGATAAGATCGCAGACGCTGCCGCTGAGCTTGAAAATAACGTTGTGCAGCAGAATGCTTTGCTAACTAAATTGGCCCGCGGCTTAGAGCAACGTGAGGTAAAAGCACAAAGACGAGCATTACGCTTGCCTATCGAAGATTTGAGCTGGCAATGGACGGAGCAGCAAACACTAGTATTGAGCTTCACGCTGACCACTGGCAGCTTTGCCACTAGTGTTTTGGCAAGCCTGATTCAACAGTTAAAAGTATAGCTTCCCGTAACAGCAAATCAAGAATAAAGCTAATGCAACTTAATGACTTCAAGAGCTCCAGCCGCTAATAAATCGTTAGCACTGACCACTTGATTGCGACCTCTATCTTTGGCTTTATATAACGCTTTATCAGCAATACCAATCAAATACTGACAGATATCATTGGGCAATGGTTGCGCAGAGTCAGCTATAAACGAAACAGAGGCTTTATCTTGGTCTTCAGTTGCTTTTCGCAATTTGAACCGTAACAGCTTATTCGGTTTTGAGGAATCCACTGCTGCTGAGCTAAGGTGCTTTTGCTTAATGCCTGTCAGCTCTTTTGAGGACAACGTATAAAGTCCTAAGCTAGCCGTAATTTTGAAACTAGCGCCTTCATCGGTCTTGATAATGTGTTGAGCAATTTTCTCTGTTAATTGTTCCGCCGTTGCTTTGGTTTCGCTATGGACGATACCAGGCAAAAGAATCAAAAACTCTTCGCCTCCATAACGGCTAATAATGGCATCAATACTAGACAATGAGGCGGTCAAAATTTGAGCGACTTCATGTAATACTTGATCACCCGCTTTGTGGCCGTAAGTATCATTTACTTTTTTGAACGAGTCCAAATCTAATAAGATAATGCTGTAGTCTTGGCCATTAGTCGCAGCTGTTAAGGTCTGCTGCATTTTGGTGAGGCCATAACGACGATTATTCAAAGTCGTTAACTGGTCTTTATTGGCATGCTGCAAGATCTCTCTTCTACTTTCATCCAATATCAGTAGCAACTTACGAAAGGCATAAATCATAAAAACAGCCTTGGGCAAAGCTAAGTAGACATGGGTCAAGCGCCAAAAGAAGGTTGATGAGCGCTGTAGCTCACTAATGCTTTCCCAATCTAAGCTTTCTTTACTAAATACTGAAGCGGCAATAGTATTTTCTATAGCCATTATTTCGTTATAAGTCAGATTATTATAGACCTCTATCAAAGGTGAGATAATAGGTATTTGGCGTAAGTTAGGAAGGTCGATACCGAAATAGGGAGAGGTGATAGCCAATAATATTAGCAGTATCTGTAATAAGAATATTCGCCAAACGTAACGACGCCTTATCAGCATCATGCTTAGCATTGCGCCACCGACCAAGGATACTCCTGCAACTAAGCTGCTATAGCCGACGATAACAATAATAGAGGTAATATAAACCGTATAAAGCACAACCAGTATGATTTGCCATCGCAGTAATCGTTGATAATCATTTTTTATATTCGCTAGATGCCCGACTAGCCACCAAAACAATAATGCTGCAATGGTAACGCCTAACCACATCGGATATAGCAAAGACATGTCAACATAATTGCTCGCTGCGCCGCGATATAACCAAACCGCTAGAAACCATAGCCAATGTGAAATGATCTCTATTACAATAAATAAGGCTAATAGCGAAGTGCGATCTGCCACTTGCCATTCAAATATAATTTGAGACAGCTTCTTGTAGCTTAGTTGATATATCGAGATCGGTATCATACTCAAACTCGTATAGAGAGATGAATAAGTTAAGAATATCATACCTCTAAATTAAAGAATATAATGCCTTTTATTACTAACGCTATGAGCGATAGCATCCATCAACGGCTCAATAAAGAGCTAATAGTTCAACACGTCCTAAGCTAATGACTTAAAAGACTGCCAAATACCTTGTTGCGTAGCTTCTAGTTTTGGCACATCGCCAATGCGTCGCCAAGGCATATTACTACCATGAAAGTCGCTGCCAATAGAAGTTGCCAGTTGATGCTCAGCGATAGTACGATCAACCATACGCCGTGTGCTTAGCGGTTCACTATCAGCTGGCAGCTCACAAGCATCGCCGCCAAGCGCTGCAAACTCTCCAATCAATTTACGCACTCGCGTTGCCGAAAGCTGATAACGAGTAGGATGCGCGAGCACCGCTTTGCCACCGCAAGCTTGAATCAGCTCGATACCACGTGCCATACTTAGCGCGTCAATCGCTACATAAGCCGGCTTATTATCGGCTAGATATTTATCAAAGGCTTTTTGCACTGTTTTCACTTCTCCGCGCTCATATAAGACTTGCCCTATGTGCGCTCGTCCCACTGCTTGCGGATTGTCGCCAGCTTTGCTCAGAATGGCTTGCCAAAGCTCCTCGTAATCGATAGCTAGCAGCTCGCTGAGCTTTTCGGTAATGCGTTGACCGCGAGTGGCTCGGCTATCTTGCAGCTGCTGTAAAGTCTCATGCATCTGCTGACGATCGCTGAAATCTAAGCCCAATACATGAATGATTTTATTGGTCGATTTGTTTTTACCATAACCGCCGCTTAGAGTATGCTCACAACTGATCTCAACGCCATTAATCAGTTGCATACCGCAAGCGTCAGCGGCTGTCCTAGCTTCATCAATACCGAGTAAAGTATCGTGATCGGTCAACGCCAATACATCAACCCCCGCGGCATGAGCGCGTTGCACCACTTCAGTGGGCGCATAAGTGCCGTCAGAACAAGTGCTGTGACAGTGTAAGTCTATTTTCATGGAGTTGCCTTAGGGATTTATCTAGCAGTATTAGCGAATAAAGAGGGTAATAGAGAAATAATGGCTAGCGATTGTTTCAGTTATTTTTGCAATCTCTATAATGGTTAGTAGTTATTTTATCGTGTTTTAGCAGTTCTTTAATATAGTGGTTTGTTATATCTAGCTATTGTGACGTTGATTGCTTTTTTTTAGCTCAGTAGACGTGTAAACTACTCTCTACGTTTTTGTTGGACATCCCATTCGTTATGAAAGCCTTATTAGACTTTATTCCTTTAATTGCCTTTTTTATAGTAGCCCGGCAAAGTGGTATTTTGGCAGCAGCAGGTGCGTTGCTTATTGCCACTGTCCTCGTTTATGCTATTCACTTTATTCGCCAAAAAGGCAAGTTCGACAAGCAGCAGTGGGTGGTTTTATTACTGACTATCGTCTTCTGCGGTGGTACGTTATTGCTACGTGACGACATTTATTTGCGTTGGAAATCACCTATTATTAACGGTATTTTTGCCTTGACGTTATTTGTCAGCGCCGCTATCAATAAACCCTTGATGCAATTGGCTATGAAAGAAGTCTTCACTCTGACTATGAGTGGCTGGAAAAAGCTAACTGTCGCTTGGGCTTTGTTTTTTGTATTAATGGGTACGCTTCATTATATCACGGCCTTTACCATGTCTGATGAGGCCTGGATTAATTTCAAAACTTATGGCTGGGTACCTATTATGCTAGTCTTTATCATCGCGCAGTTTGCGGTACTAAAAAGCCATATCAATCCAGCGCTCACTGACAAAACTAGCAAATAGCACAGCTTAGCCGATAATAAAAAACGCACTATCTCAAGTGCTAATGCTGATATTCATTAACCGTTATCATTGTTATTATTCCTGAGGAAACCTAATGTCCTTATTCGTAATTATTGGTCATGATGTTGCTAATAGCAGCGACCAACGCCAGCAAACTCGTGCTGAGCACGTTGAGCGCTTACAAGTACTAGAGCGCGAGAACCGCTTAATAATCGCAGGCCCTACTCCTATCGAACACGGTCTTGAAGCTATGTCAGGTAGTGTCATCATCGCTGATTTTGACTCGTTGGCAGCCGCGCAAACTTGGGTAAACGCTGAGCCTTATCTGCGTGATGGCGTTTATAGTCATGTAGAAGTTAGACCTTTTATTCATACGCTACCTAGCGATAAGGCTACGTCATAGTGAGTCAAAGTTATTCCTCTTCAATTCTGCCTGTGGTTAGATACGCGCTAGCAAGTCTAGTCGCACTAAGTCTAATTATCGGCTCTTTTGCTACTTATGCCGCTTCAGCGATACCGGCTTCAGAGCCTAACTCAGCAGAAACTGATAATGTAGCAACCACGGCAGAAAACTCAGCAGCAGCTAATGCTACGGTGCCAAATAGCGTACGACCAGCCGCGAATACTGATGCTGATGGCAATCCTACTCTAGCTGCACAGCTACAACCGACTGATAAAGCACTATCAGCCGCTAATCAACAGCTGCTAAGCCGCAATGCGCAATTGCAAAGACAGGTCAATGACTTACAGACTCAGGCTAACGTCTTAGTTTATGAGAGCCAAGGTCAGCTGTTTTTATATGGCGCCTTTACCGTTTTGATTAGCTTATTAGTGGGTATTTTTATTTCTTGGCTAGTCTTTGTTCGCCGTGAACGCTGGTAACGGTTAGTTAGTAATTCTAGTTAATAAGTTCAGTTGTTGAGACTACTATGTCTATTCCTTCTATCAGCGCCACAGAATACCCAAACGTCATCACCCCTGCCAATATAAGGTGGGAGACTGACGATACGGGTAACAAAGTGCCGGTATCTGGTGAGTTTGATGATGTCTACTTTTCTCATGCTGATGGTTTGGCAGAGTCGCGCCATGTCTTTATTGAGGGCAATCAACTTCCTGAGCGCTTAGCGGCGCTTGTGCCTTATCAGTGCTTTACTATCGCAGAGCTAGGCTTTGGTACGGGCCTGAACTTATTGGCCGTCTGGCAGCTCTGGCAGCAGCTACGGGCTACACAGCCTACTTTAGCTTCGGCGCGTCTGCACTTTATTACTACCGAAAAACATCCTATACCTCTAAATGATCTGACCCAAATACTGGCTTTATGGTCACAGCGCGCTCCTGAGCTGACGGATAATATCAATGAGCTACTAGCAGTCTATCCTACGCTTATCGAAGGCTGTCATCGTCTGCATTTCGCTGCTGATAATTTGACCGTTGATATTTGGCTCGGTGATGCGGCGATAAGTTTAGCCAAGTTAGCGACTGATCCTTTAGTAGACCGTAATTTAAATGAGAAACCGCAGATCGATGCTTGGCTGCTAGATGGTTTTGCGCCTTCGTGTAATGAGTCTTTGTGGGCACAGGCAATATTCGAGCAACTGCAACGCTTGTCTAGTGTTGGTACTACCGCCGCGACTTATAGCTGTGCTGGCGTGGTTAAACGGACGCTAATCGCTAACGGCTTTAGCATAAAAAAAGTGAAAGGTTTCGGTCGTAAGCGTGAAATGCTGACGGCTATTATGGAAAATAAATCAGGCTTAGATAGCCACAATAACAAGCACAGCAATCACTCCAACAGCTACAATATAGTCATCGGAGCTGGCATTGCAGGCTTGATGACAGCTTGGTCATTAGCCAATCGCGGTATTAAAATCACTTTAGTCGATAAGATAGCCCCGCTAGCCGGCGCGTCAGGCAATCCACGCGCTTTATTAGCACCAAAGATGACCCCTATCCATCATGTCGATGAGCATCTGCATACTATCGGCTATCTCTACAGCAGTCGCCTCTATCGTCAGCTTAATGATCAAGCAAATAAGCAAAGCGCTACCCCTATTATCGATATGACTGGCGCGCTTGATTTACTATTAAAAGCTAACATCGATAGTCGTCAAATTGCGGATTATCCTGACGATATGGCGACGACTTTGTCTATTGATGAGGCAAAAGCAACTACAAGTTTAACGCAGCAAGATTTATCAGAAAACTTATATTTGCTGCAGTCAGGCCTAGTCAATCCACGAGCCTTAAAAGATATTGTCCTTAGTCATCCGCTGATTAGCTTTGTACAATTAGAAGTTACCAAGATAAATGAGAAAGAAGATCGCGTAAGCATTATCGGTCTTAGCAATGAGCAACAAAGCCAAATGATACTGACAGCAGATAATGTGATTATTTGCGCGGCTTTTGAGAGTCACCAGTTAGATCGGCGCATTTTTGATTGTCGCAAAATACGCGGGCAACTCTCTTGGTTTATTCCCACTACTGAACAGCTAAACAAACTGCCGAAGCTACCGCTCAAATATGGGGGCTACTGTGCGCTATTCACGCCTAGAGCTGGTGATGCTAATTTAAATTCAGTAATAGAAGGACAGCCGCAATTTTTATTAGGCGCTAGTTTCGTGCGTAATGATATTGACACTGCTGTTCGAATCGACGAGCATCAAGTCAGCCGTGATAAGCTGATTAAAGCCATTCCTGAGCTTGAGGCTATTATTCCAGCCGATACTAGCCATTGGCAAGCGCGCGCAGGAATACGCACGCAGACTCCTGATTATCATCCTATAGTCGGACAACTAGCCGATAGCAAGCGTTTATGGGTGATGAGCGCTATGGGTGCAAAAGGTTATGCTTATGCGCCGATATGCGCTGAAGCTCTAGCAGCTATGATACTTGGAGAATTTGGCCCTTTATCGAAATCAATGCTAACGCAGCTTTCACCAAGTCGTAGCCGTTTGCAGACGCCATTGACGTTATAGCGAGATAAGCCCATGTCCTATCAACAAACTACCTTGACCCTACCCCGTTTTAGTCGCGGCATTCACATTATTACACCACTAATTGACGATGCTATTGATAAGCTTTTATCCAATTCGGTAAAAACGGGTTTAGTGCATTTATTTTTGCAGCATACTTCAGCAAGCTTAGCTATTAATGAAAATGCCGACCCCGACGTGCGTTGGGATACCGAAGATTGGCTCAATAAGATAGCGCCTGCCGATCAGCTTCAGTACCGCCATACTTTAGAGGGTTCTGATGACTTGCCGGCGCACTTTAAGAGCATGATGCTTGGGGTGAGCTTAACGATACCGCTAGTAAGTGGATCATTAGGGTTAGGAGTGTGGCAAGGGATTTATTTGTGTGAGCATAGAGACAATGGTGGCTTGCGTAGAGTGGTTATTACTATTAGCTCTTAAGTATATGACACTTATGACACTTGGGCTTATCAAAAGTAAATGGCTAGAAAAAGTGGTCAGTTGCATAAGATTGTGCTTAAATCTACTTTATTCTTCACTGAAAAAGCTTCTTCTACTCAGAATAAGAAATATATTATGAAAAACCCAAAAAAAGTGATTGTGAAAACTGCTGCTACTTCTAACTTTCGACTACTAACTATTATTGCGTTAAGCCTATCTAGCTTAACATTGACGGCTTGCCAGAAAGAGCCAGAAGCAGAGACCGTAGTAGAAACACAACAGCAGACTGCGCCTGTGACTGTGCCTGTTGAGGAAGTGGTAGTAGCTGATGAGGTAAACGACCAAAATGAAGCGTCCGCTGCTGAAAAAGACATTGAATTAAAGTCACTTGAAAATAATATTGGCGCGGCAGGCGCAACGCCCAATGCCCAAACCACTACTCCAAGCCCTGAGCAAGCGATAAAAGGCACACAGATTACCGATGTCAGTTATCGTAGCGCTAATGGCGAGAACTTATCAGTGGTTTTTGAGACTTCGGCTACTGGCGTGTTGAACGCTATTGTTACTCTACCTAATAAGGCAAAGATGACCTTGAGTGCACCTGAAGGCCAAGGCAATAACCCTACTTATCGCTCAAAAGATGGTAATGTAGAGCTCGTTAGTCATGGCGGCGGTAGCAGTATAGATTTACTGCAGAATGGTAAAGTGACTAGCTATCAAGCCACTAGCGCTGAGGCCGAAGTAGTCACTCAGCCCTAGTCTATAGGTTGAATTAGTCTTAAGAAATCCAAACTTAAGAGGCCTAAGTCTAAGAAAATAGACCAATCAACCATTTGATAACTGTCCATAGTCCTAGAACGAAAAACACAATAATAATTAATCCCAAAATATCAGGAATGTGCAGATAGAGCCAAGCAACTACAGGATTGCGCCAAAACCGACTGTGACGCTGCTTATCTTCTAAGCTTTGATGCAAAAATGGTCGATCCATATGCGTAGTTTCAGTGATGCCGTACTCATCTTGCAAATGCTGATGAACAATAGTGAGTGTCTTGCGACTAGGCCGAATAAAGATATCGAGTAATGTACCAATACCGGGCACTATGCCGACTACCATATCGATTAGGGCTAACTGTACTGCTGGCGTCATTTTATTGGCAGGAACCCCTAGCTGACGCCCTAATATAAAGGCATAGCTAGTCAATATCAGTCCGGCTATGTCACCGGCTAGCGGAATAGTTGAGAGCGCCGCATCCGCACCTAAGCCTTGCTGAGTAAAAGGAATGCGCACTACCGAATCCATAGTGTTGGCAAACTTCGCTAGCTTACGCTCAGTGGCGATGACTTGCTCACGCGTTAGACCATGCTCGGCAAGATTGATCTCATAAGCCGTTTGCACTTCGTTGACTACTGGCTTTTTAGTCGAGTAACGCTTTAGTGAATCGGAAAATTTACCCATTGAAGGTAGTCCATATGCAGGATATAGCGATTAAAGCAAAGACGTAACGTCCGACCCATATATTAGCCAAAAAAGCTTGAAAACAAGCTATTGGCTCTCGACTAGCGCAGACTTTATTTTGTTTAGTAAACATCATCGCCACTAAGGCTAAGCCAAATATAGGGATGATGCTTAAGCTGGTCAGAATAAAATAATGCCACAGTACTACGCCCATTATCAATAAAAACGACACTTGTAATAATGAGATAATAACAATATCAAAGCGACCAAATAGTATCGCCGTTGACCTTACACCAATTTTTAGATCATCCTCACGATCCGCCATCGCGTATTGGGTATCATAAGCGACAGTCCAACACATATAGGCGATAAACAATAGCCAACACCAAATGTCCGGCGCACCTGCTACCGCGACATATGCCATCGGTATTGCCCAACCAAAGGCAGCAGCCAAAAACACTTGCGGCAAATGAGTGAAACGCTTCATAAACGGATAGATGAAGGCTAGAATAACAGCGCCAAGCGACCAATAAAAAACAGCAATAGGTAAAAATAATAATAGGCTAGCACTAAGCATAACCAAGACTAAAAATGCAGCGATGGCCTCACGCCCTGAGAGCCGACCATCCGCTAATGGTCTACCCTTAGTACGCGTCACATGACCGTCTACTTTACGATCGGCGAAGTCATTAATCGCACAGCCTGCTGCCCGCATCAAAATCGCCCCAAGCGCAAAGATAATGAATATCTTTAGACTAGGTAAACCGGCTACTGAACCTTGTTGCTGTGCTTGCCCCATAGCAGCTAGCATCACACCCCATAAGGTCGGCCAAAGCAATAACTCAATACCCACTGGCTTATCGAAACGCGTCAATTGCATATAAGCATGTAGCTTATCTTTTAAGCTCATCTCAGCTGACTTATACATCATTATTACTCAATTCTTATGATAATCATTTTTTTATTCATCATTACTTTATAACTGATTCCATAGTTCTTTTGCCTCAACCAAAGACAGCTCAGGATATTTTTTACGCAAGGCTTTCATAGCAGCGATATCGCCTTTAGCAGCATGCTGACGCAAATAAGCTAAATAAGCTTGTGTACCTGTCTGCTCACGCAGTCGTGCTTTTAATTTCAGCAGCTCTGTGCGCAGCGCGATGTTATATAACAGTAAACCTGCACCCATTACCCAAATCACAAGCGTTGACATACTCAATCCTCAATTAAACCAATCAAATGATATAAACTGTAATCGCCGCATTAAAAATAACCATCAAAACGTACCGCCGCATTATGCCAACTTTCATCGGGCGCCTCATTAGCCAAAAATGGCGCTTGCTGCGGTCTTTTGACAATAACTCGACCTTGCTTTTGTGAGCTTTGCGCAATTAGCGCTTGAGCACTTTGCAGCAACTGTTGCTCTTCAGCTAATGTTGGCGGCTGGGCGAGTTTGTGCAGCGCTTGCATCTGTTTACCCACTTTTGCGCCTTTACCGGTTTTGCTATCTTGATAGCTATCTTCTGGGAACATCGGATCTAAATAAACAACATTAACGACCTTTTCTGGTGCAATAGAACCCTGCTGCAAGGTCGCAAAATAGCTTAGCGCATCGGTATTGATAATTTGCAAACGCGCCATCAGTTTTTGCCAGTTAGGCTGCTTACTCATGCGCTGCTGTTCCGCTAATAATAACAACACCATCAGCGGCTGTTGCTCTAACATAATCACCTGTGCGCCAGTGCTCGCTAGTATTAAGCTATCATGACCAAAACCTGCGGTCGCATCTAGCACCTGACTTTCTGCAGTAATTTTTGCCGCTTGCAAAATAAGCTCAGACTTACGCCCTGCACTGACTATGCGCCGCTGCAATTTATCCCATTCTGGCGCTACACTTAGCCCAGCGCTTAATAATGATAATTTATTTTTATTATCTAGCAATAGAACCGCTTGCTCGGCTTGGACATTTAATTCTGCGAGGCGCGATTTAATTTTACCTTCAATCAGCTCTGGATTAAGCACTATTGGCAAATTATTTTCGTTAATTAAGGTTTGCAGACCCTCAATAGCTAGTAGCTGCGCCTCATCAACATAAAGTAGTTTGGTGTGATTATCCAGCAAACTGATAACCAAAGCCCCAAGCCGCGACTAATACGACGACGCCTGTGACAATACGTAGCCAAGCAAAGATAGTAAAATCGCGACGACTGACCCAAGCGACTAGCCAGCGAATACAAAGTAGCGCCACGATAAAGGACACTACTGTTCCTACTGCTAAAACTAACCAATCTTCACTGCTAGTCAGCACCTCATGATGCTTAAGCAAGTCGAGTAAGCCTGCCCCAATAATCACCGGAATACCTAAAAAGAAAGAGAACTCCGCCGAAGCTTTTCGTGAAACCCCAAGCCACAGCGCGCCAATGATAGTGGCGCCTGAGCGCGAAGTGCCCGGTATTAATGCTAAGCATTGAAACAAACCAATCATCATCGCGGTCTTAAAATTAACTTCTTCCGCCTCTTTGGCAATAATCGTTTTTGGACGTTTTTCTACATAAAAGATTAGCAGACCACCGATAATAAGCATGATAGCGACGACGATGGGATTAAATAGATAAGTCTTAATCTCATCGGCAAAAGTGAAGCCGACTATCATCACTGGAATGGTAGCGATAATCAGACTTAATCCAAGTTGGCGCGGATTAGCCATAGTATCTGACTTACCAGTAATTAGCCCCATCAGCGCTTGCCACAATCTACCCCAGTAATCGTAGATAACCGCGAGGATAGCCCCTAGCTGCACCACCACTACAAAAAGATCGACTTTTTCTTTGGTCCAAAAACCCATTATGTCAGCGGACAAGATCAGGTAGCCAGTGCTAGAGATGGGTAAAAACTCAGTGATACCTTCAACGATACCCATGATGACGGCTTGAATTAATAAAATGATATCCACGTTCACTTTCCTAACGACAGACTTGATGCCTGATTTATATGATTATATTAAGTTTTACTGGTTAATAAAGCAGGCCAGTTTATCTAGCTTTGCATGAACAAACTTTAAGTCATTGAGCCTTACCTTGCTCTTTTAAAGTTTTCCATGCCTGATTGCGCAAATACTTAGGTAACGCCCCTGCCGCTTCTGTGCCGCCATCCATTCTAAACTGCGCGATACCGACTTGTCCGATAATAATAGCATCTGGCCAAACGTCTTCATGACTGACTTGCTCATTATGCAAAGTTAGCAAGCCTGCACCATTACCCACTATCGGCAAAGCAAGCTCAGTTTGACGCTCGTAATCCACTAAGCGTTCAGTGCTATTTTCTTCATCTGCGTCAGTGCTAGTGTTAGTGAATACTGGCTGCATTATAGATTTATCTAAAGCATACTCACCAAAATAAACTTGCTGCATGCGCGCATCAAGAGCGCTGTAGACTTGCGTTAAACCATGGTTCATATAAGCGCTTTGCGCGATGGCCTGTAGACTCGATACGCCAACGCAAGGCAAATCATGAGCTACCGATAATGCTTGCACCACCGCGGTATTGATACGAATACCGCTAAAAGCACCGGGGCCACGATTGAATATCAAGGCGTGCATATCGCTAAGCTTGAGCTGACTGGACTGCAAAGCGGCATCTATCATCGGTAATATTTGCCGAGTTTGCTCACGTTTGCCCTCTTCGGTTTGGCTAAAGAGGACTTTACCTTCGCCATCAATTATGGCAACCGAACACTGATCAAACACGGTATCTATAGCTAAAAACATATTGACCTCAACAGTGACCTCAGTGGAGTTTACTGGCTTTATAAAATAGCATCGCTTAAATAGCGGCTATAATAGCATTAAGGATTTATTATTTTATGATTTTCTATGTTTTTCACCTTTTATTCATGAATGTAGCTGTTAATATTATGCTATTTGCTAGGAACTGCTAACTATGTCAATATTTTCTACAAGTTACATAACAAGTCCTGAAGAAGGCAATAAATGTATATCTTTTGACTATAGTGAGTTCGCTGGTAGAGGGTTTATTCAACTTTTAGAAAAATCTATATTAGTTTCATATCCAAATATTTTTAATAAAATTATTAATACTAAATGCATTGAGTTTTTTCCTTATTGTGAGTTCTATAGTTTAAATAATGATGAAGTTAAACTAATAGTAGAAAGTGTAGATAATCATTTAGATAGAAATATAGCTACTACCAAAGCAGAATTATATGCAAAGGACATTTGGGAGAAGGATATACGTACGTCATTAATTAATACTTTTCTTTCTAGCAAAAATTTTAAGCGCAGCCTGAGACCTCCAACACATGGTTGAAAATAATAAGCTTCAAAAGAAAAAAGCTTCAAAACCATCACTGGATTCGAAGCTTTTATTATAAACGATCAATTTAGTCTAGAAACGCTTTTTGAAGTTTTTTGGTGCTTGATTTTGCATCTCTTGGATTTGTT
>CBETCF010000018.1:0-17749 GCA_965534785.1 uncultured Psychrobacter sp. | reverse complement strand
GACCTTTTTCGCTGAGTCGCAGGGCTGATACCGCTCCACCATAACCACTACCGACGATGATATTAGGGAAGTGTCCGGCTTCAGTCACAGTGCTAGGTAATTTTGCTGGCTTGGCTAGCGTTTGGCAGCCACTCATTGCTGCTGAAGCGCTGACAGTCGCTACACCTAAGCCCATAGATTTGATAAATTGACGTCTTTGCATGCTCGCTATAACCTTAAACGTTTGTTATGACGAAGCTAGTCTAGCAAACTATTTTTTCTCTATTGTGTCACTAACGCTACCTAAACCGTCTAGAATAAAATGTCACTGCTCTACTAGAGACTCTTACTATTTGCCCTGCTATAAATAATAAAAAGCTGAGCCTAAGCCCAGCCTGTTTTTACAATTGTGATCTTTTAACTTTATAAGGGATAGTTATTACTCAGAACAGATTTCCCACTGAGATTTTTTGCTTAAGTAACACTCTAGGACATCTTTACCAGACTCTGCATAAGACTGACTGACTATTTTCTTACTAGACGGTGAGCGGTATCTGATTACAGCAGGCTCATCATTGACGGTGGTCGTCCATCCTGTATGATTGCCATTATCATCATAATCTGCGCTATTTGAGGTTGCCATTTTACCGAATCCTGGCAAGGTATAATCAACCTGTTTAAAAGCGTAACTTGAAGCTGCCCCTTCCGCACCATCATACTGGCAGGTGAGCTTTTTTTGTAGTTTATCTTGCTTATAGATATAGCAAGTAGTATCCCCCGAAAACTCTCCTACCGCGCAGAATCCTGCCGTTGCTACTGACATAGCACCTATAAACAAAGCTATTTTTCTCATAAATGTGATCCTCAATTAATGATGATAAGGTTGATATAAAATGTACTCTAGCTAGAAGAGATAAATTTGTATATTACTATAAAGAGTATTTTAGTAAACAAATTTCCGTAAATATAGCATCTAAACTATTTTATAAGCAACTTTTTGAGCCAAATATTTATGGCTATCAGATATCAATCTTTTTACCAATATCAGGTAATAATTCATCAATTTGATGCTGATGAAATACTTTTGCCCCACGTGACACTGTAGCAATCCCCACCCCAAGCTGAGCGCTAATCTCTCTTTGAGTGACCTCTTGCTGTAGTAGCGCAAATATTCTCAAACGATTGGCCAATTCCTGCTGCTCTTTTTCGGTCAATAGTGCCGCAAATATCTCTGATAAATGCACTTTATCGTCAGTGTTAGTCAATAGCTGTAATAAATAATCATAAGCACCGTTATTAGTGCCATCAGTAGTGCTGTCAGCGTAACTGTCTTTGCGAGTCATCTTAATCCCCATTTATGCTAATAAAGTCAATTTGTAATACCGCTAAATTGTTTTTGATAAAGTTTCTCTCAATACTTGACCTAAAATAAGAGTTAGCTTAAACTCTGTTTCAATGTACTAGAACATGATAATAATAACCTTATTATAGCTTATAAAATAAATTATTTAGATAGTTTCTAATATTTGATCAAACAGTAATTAACATAGACAGTAAGGATTAATCATGACAGTGACAACTATTGACAGCAGTGCCGATACTTATGGTTTGCATGACTCCATCTTGCCTAATAATGACGGTTTATACGGTGAATTCGGTGGCAAAATTGAACACCCTGAACTCGCTAAGGCGATGGATGAAATCGAGAAGGGTTTTCGTGAAATTATCAAAGACGAAGAGTTTATCACTGAGATGAGTCGTTTGCGTAAGACTTATATCGGCAGGCCTAGTCCAATATTTCATGCCCGGCGCTTGAGCGAGCAGTGTGGAGGTGCGCAGATTTATTTTAAGCGTGAAGATCTCAATCATACTGGCGCGCATAAGATTAATCACTGTTTAGGTGAAGTACTGTTAGCCAAAAAATTAGGTAAAACTAAAGTCATCGCTGAGACTGGCGCCGGACAACATGGCGTAGCATTAGCAACCGCAGCAGCGCTCATGGGCTTGGAATGCGAGATACACATGGGCGTGGTCGATATCGAAAAAGAGCATCCTAATGTCAGCCGAATGAAAATATTAGGCGCCAAGATTGTCCCTGTATCGCGCGGCGCAGGTACACTCAAAGAAGCGGTTGATAGTGCCTTTGAGACTTATTTGAACGAGTTGGAAACCAGTCTATTTGCCATTGGTTCAGCGCTTGGGCCTGCGCCTTATCCTGAAATCGTTAGCTATTTTCAATCGGTAGTCGGTCGCGAAGCCCGTGCGCAATTTTTGGAAGCTACCGGCAAATTACCTAATAAAGTGGTCGCTTGCGTTGGCGGTGGCTCCAATGCTATTGGTATTTTCAGTGGTTTCTTAGGAGATGCTGAAGTTGAGAAAGTCGGTGTTGAACCGGCGGGCGAGGGCTTAGATACACCTAATCATGCAGCGACGATGACCTTGGGAGTAAAAGGCGCGCTGCATGGCTTTAAGTGCTATGTATTGCTTGATGAAAATGGTGAGCCGGCGCCAGTACATTCGATTGCCTCTGGTTTGGACTATCCAGGTGTTGGACCGCAGCATTCCTTACTGCGTGATATGGGCTTAGCGACTTATGAATCAGCGACAGACGCAGAATGTTTGGACGCTTTTATGGCCTTATCGCGATTAGAAGGTATTATTCCCGCTCTAGAAACCGCTCACGCTATTGCTTATGCGATGCGAGTGGCAAAAGAGATGTCGCCTGATGAGACTATCTTGGTCAATTTATCAGGACGTGGCGATAAAGATATTGACTTTATTTTGGATAAAGTGAAGTTATAGAGCGAAGGTTTTAGTTGTCATCGTTACCAAAGGAAGTTTGATAGCATCCACTATCAAACTTCTTTGTCGTTTAATAATTATAATCTACACAAACTATGCCACTTAAACAGTCGCGATTATTATCCCACGGCGAAGTTATCGGTAATGCCTTATTAAGTTGGTAGCGAGGCTTGGCCCAGTCAGATATCTCATAACCCTCGTCATCTACCTTAGGCACGGGATAGGCTTGGTTGCGTTTGCTATTAGGCATTGCCATAAACTCAAGCAGAGTACGAGCATCTTTTGCCAACACACTATCAGAGCCTTTGGCTAGTTTTTCAAGCGCTTGCTTATATTCTGGACCTATAAATTCAGTGACAGCATCATTTGTCCATTGGCTGTTATCTGAACCAAAAAATACAGCGTGACGATATAAAGTAAATAATAATTTAGCGTCTTTAATAAAATAGCTGTTTGGATAACGTTGAATATAATCTTGCCAAAACTGGGCTCGTGCAATCACCTCATCAAAAGAAACAGCAATCGCTGCATCATTCCAAAAGATATCTTGGTTATCTGCTGCCATACGTTGGATAAAGGCTTGCTGATCTTTAGGTAAATACGGAGTAAAAATATCAGCCATTGCCTTTAGGTCATGATGAAAGATAAAAAGTCCTTCGCCTACATATAGGATGCTGACGTCCGCTTTGCTCTCAACTAGACCAATAAGATAACGAATGCGTGGGTTGAACTGTTTCAATTGCGCTACAGTTGCT
The DNA here is from genome assembly GCA_965534785.1 of uncultured Psychrobacter sp. Lineage (GTDB taxonomy): Bacteria > Pseudomonadota > Gammaproteobacteria > Pseudomonadales > Moraxellaceae > Psychrobacter. Next base: position 14,213 of record CBETCF010000018.1, on the reverse strand, counting down.
TTTTTACCTTGATCCAAAGTCTCGACTATATCGTAAAAGTTTTCATCGTCCATATAGAGATCAGTGCCCAAAAACCTACCATACATTGCTTGATATTCTTTTAACCATTGCAGTGTCTCGGTGTTAATCGCTGTTGGCAGGCAAGCTTTTAGTTGTCGTTGAACGGCGTGAATATTTTCAATCTTACTCTTATTATCAATGGCTTTCATAGTGTCACTGAGCTTAGTACAAATGAGTTGATCTCTTAGCTTTCCTTCAGATAATTCTATTATAGATGTTGTCAGCTCTTTTGCGGTTTTTGCTTCTACCAATGCTGGAGTAGTCGCGGCCTCTTCAGTTTGCGCAGACGTTGCGGTATTTGACGTGTCAGCTTTTTCTGCTGGCGGCTGGCAGGCAGAGAGTAGTAGTAAATTGGTGGTTATCACTAAAGACAATAGCGTTTTTTGCATAAGTTATTACTCATTAGTACTATTTGATGTCGATATCTTAATACACTAATAAGCGCTATTGAATAATAATTTTTATGAAAGTAGTAATAAAGTCGATGAGGTGTTTTCGTTTGTAACGATAGATTGAATAATCAAAGCTATCCCCTATAAAGAAAACGGTCTAAAACATTTTATAACTAAGTTTATAAATAAATAATCATCCTCTTATAACAATAAATAAGGCTTTTTATGGCACATGATAATTTATTTGAATCGGTCAAAATGGGTACGCAAACCCTAAAAAACCGTATCATTATGGCACCGCTGACACGTTTACGCGCGGTAGAGCCGGGCGATGTACCGACTGCATTAGCAGGTGAGTATTATGCACAGCGCGCTAGTGCTGGACTAGTCATTACCGAAGCCACGCAAGTCTCTTTTCAAGCTAAAGGTTACGCAGGCGCGCCTGGTATTCATACTGAAGATCAAGCCGTTGCTTGGAAAACTATCGTCGATAATGTCCATGCTAAAGGTGGCAAGATTGTGGCACAGCTTTGGCATACTGGATTGGTTGCGCATGATAGTGTGCAGCCTGAGGGCAAAGCACCTATCTCCGCCTCTGATGTCGATGTTGGTGCTCGTACTTCATTGCGTGATAGCAATAATCAAGCGATTCGTGTTGAGGCTACACCGCCGCGTCCGGCTAGCGCTGATGAAATTAAGCAAGTGATCAAAGACTTTGCCGAGGCTACTAAGCTTGCGCACGAAATAGGTTTTGATGGGGTAGAGGTGCACGGTGCACATGGTTATTTATTACATCAATTCTGGGTCGAGCAGACTAATAAGCGCACAGACGCATACGGTGGCAGTCGTGAGAACCGTGCGCGTTTGACCCTTGAAGTCGTTGATGCTTGTGTTGCCGCTTGGGATAGCGATCATGTCGGTATTCGTATCTCGCCACAAGGTACTTTTAACGCGGTAGAAGCGGGTTATGACGAAGAAGATAATATTTGGCTAATAGAGCAAATCAATAAGCGCGGTTTGATGTATTTGCATTTATCTGAGCCAGATTGGGCTGGCGGTACACCATACAATGATGGCTTCCGTCAGCGTATCCGTGATGCCTTTGATAATTTGATTATCGCAGCTGGCGGTTATACCGCTGAGAAGGCTGAGAAAAATGTCCGTGAAGGTTATATTGATGCTGTTGCTTTTGGTCGTGACTATATTGCCAACCCTGACTTAGTTGAACGTATTCGTGAAGGTAAGCCGTTCAATGAGCAACATCCGCAGACCTTTTATGGCGGCGGTGCTGAGGGCTATACCGATTATCCTTACTTGGATCAAAAGCAAGCTTAGTATGCAAATAAAGTGTTGAATAGCTGGTTTTTAAATTAAATAAAGCCCCGATAGTGTCATGCTATTGGGGCTTTTTATGGTTTGCTATTTCAAAATACGCTGTTACACCACTTCTCCGCAAACAAAGCCGCTGGCCCATGCCCATTGAAAGTTATAACCACCAAGCCAACCGGTGACATCTAGCACTTCGCCAATAAAGTATAAGCTGTCTTGCAATTTACTTTCCATAGTTTTTGAAGAAACCTCATCAGTATTGACGCCGCCACGAGTCACCTCAGCGGTTCGATAGCCTTCGGTGCCGGATGGTTTCAACTGCCAACCATTGATAGCCCGTCCAATTTCTGTCAACCGTTCATCCTTAATATTGGCCAATTCAATATCTTTAACCTCTTCCCATAACACAGACTGTAGCGCCGTTAGCAATTTTTTTGGTAAAGCATTATCGGTGTTTTCGCTCAGTACCGTGCGAATCAGCTGCTTAGGATGCTGTTTTTTATGAGTCAGTAACAACTCAGTGATATCAAAATCAGGCAGTAGGTTAATCTCAATGCTCTCACCAGTTTGCCAATAATTCGACAGCTGCAACATGGCTGGCCCTGAGAGGCCACGATGAGTAAATAGTAAAGGTAGCTTAAACGAGGTGCGAGTATTACTAGCAATGACAGGTAGGCTAATACCTGATAACGCTCGCAATAATTCGCCAGTTTTATCAGTGAAAGTAAAAGGCACTAAGCTGGGATCCGTCCTCAATAATTGATGGCCGAACTGCTGCGCAAGCTCATAACCGAGACCGCTTGCACCCATCGTCGGAATAGAAAGGCCACCAGTAGCGACTACTAAGGACTCGCAGCTATAGAGCGTTTGCGCGGGTTTTTGCTTATCAGTGTTTTCTTTTAGCTCTTTTTTACTGAGTTTTTTGCTAGTCATTAATTGGAAACGATTAACGCTATTTTGCTTATGCTTTGCTTTAGCGTTTTTATTATTAGCTTGCTCATCTTCTATATCATTAACAGTAAGCTGGTCGACTTGCACTTGTTCGACCTGAGTATTCAGCCGCACCTGTACGCCGACCGCCGCGCATTCATCGAGTAGCATAGTGACGATATCTTGCGCCGAATCATCACAGAATAGCTGACCATGTTCACGCTCATGGTAAGCAATATTATGCTGCTCAACCATAGCGATAAACTCCCAACTGGGATAACGGCTCAATGCTGACTTACAAAAATGTTGGTTTTCACCAATGAAGTGCTCTGGCTCTACAAAATAGTTGGTAAAGTTGCAGCGTCCACCGCCCGACATCAGGATCTTTTTGCCCGCTTTATTGGCGTGATCAATGACCAAAACGCGACGACCACGGCGACCGGCAGTCAGTGCACAGTATAGTCCTGAGGCGCCTGCACCGATTATGATGACGTCGAAATTGTTATCTGGTTTGACTAGTGCCGCTTGTTTTAGCATTTGACTCATGAGAATGACTTATAGAATAGGTTAAGAGGGTGTTAAATATCCACAAATAGATGATGGGAAGACCCTAAATTATATCATGGTAATAACTCATGTGTTTTGCAGTGACTGCTATATAGCCGACACGCAACGAAATTGGTAGAGAGATATGAGCTAGTAAATCAGTATACATTTTTTGTAGACAGGGATTATAGGTTGCTATAAAGTAACAGTATCAAAATGATTTGTTAATACAGTTACTTAGTATTCTTGTTTTACTGATTGTTAACAATTTAATAATTTTGATTAGAATGAAATATCGCTCCTTAAAAGCGGTTTAATTAGGAAGATCTGCCAATTAAATGGCTTATTTAAACAGGGTCACGGATGACAATGTTAAGACAAAAGGGAATTTATGGATATCCTACAACTGCTCATTAGCGGGATTGCTAATGGTTGTATCTATGGGCTATTAGCGCTAGGGTTTGTACTGATTTACAAAGCCTCTGAGGCGGTAAACTTTGCTCAAGGCGATATGCTCATGCTCGGTGCCTTTTTAGGCATCTCCTTTATCAACACCGATCAAGCCAACTTTCCTTTCTTATTGGGTATTACCTTTGCCGCTATCATTATGGGCGCCTTTGGTTACTTGCTCGATCGCTTTGTGCTGCGCGGTATTTTCGGTCAACCGCAGTTTGCTATGGTTATCCTTACCATCTCGCTTGGATTTTTGATGCGATTTGTCGCCGGTGTCATTTGGGGACATAACCCCGTCTCACTACAGACACCGTTTTCGGGCAAGATGATGGCACTAGGCTCGCTGAGTATCGCTTATGTCGACATTATCATCATCATATCCACCATTGCACTGACCTCCGTTTTATACTTCTTTTTTGCGCATACGCGACTTGGCATTGCCATGCAAGCGAGTAGTCAAAACCAGATGGCCGCCTACTATATGGGTATTCCTGTTAAGCGGGTCAATGGTATCGTTTGGGCGTTATCAGGAGTGGTTGCAGCGCTTGCCGGCATATTGTTTGCCGCCAAAGGCGCGATCGAGCCTTCGGTAGGCTTACTGTTCGGTATCAAGGCCTTTGCTGCTGCGGTGATCGGTGGTTTAGGCTCCCTGCCTGGCGCCTTAGCAGGCGGATTACTAGTTGGAATCATAGAGCCCTTTGCCGGTCGCTATTTGCCGCTAGGTTTGAGTCAAATTGCGCCTTATGTGGTTATGCTGATCGTACTAATCGTACGTCCAGGCGGTATTTTTTCTCAGGTCAAACAGAAAAAAGTATAGAAGCTTTGAGTCAAGGATGACTAAAACATTTCAAGGATGAATACTGCCAATGAAAGCTCAGTTTAAACACAGTTATGATCAAGATATCAATATCTTCGATGACAAACGCCAACTTATAAAATATGGCGTACTCCTCTTGCTACTCCTGATGGCGCCTTGGCTACTGAGTAACTATTACATTAGTGAGCTTAGCGCCATATTGATCTGGTCCATCTCTGGATTGGGTCTGATGCTCTTGACGGGGCACACCGGACAAGTCAGCTTAGGTCATGCCGCCTTTATGGCGATAGGCGCGTTTAGCCACATGGCACTGATGGCGCGAGGGTGGAATTTTTTCCCTGCTTTGATTGCCTGTGCGCTCATTACTGGGGTCATTGGCGCTATCATTGCCAGACCGATCCTAAGAACCAGCGGCATCTATTTAGCCATCGCCACCTTGGCGCTTAGCATAATCGTCGAAGACATCGCTATCGTAGCTGAGCCTATTACTGGCGGCATCTCTGGTACCTTTGCCTCTCCTATTAATTTCTTTGGCTACACCATCGATCGCTACATCACACCAAAAGCCTTTTATTACTTATGCCTCGCGCTCGTAGTATTGGTTACCTTAGGTTATATCAATTTGCTCAGAAGCGGCACAGGGCGATCGTTCTTAGCCATTAGAGACAGCGAAGTCTCCGCCCGCGCGCTTGGCGTCAATGTACCGCAAGCCAAAACGCTTGCTTTTAGCATATCTTGTGCGATTACCGCTATCGGCGGCGCTATGTACGGGCATTTCGTACAAGCGGTCAACTATGAGAGCTTCACCGTTATTATCTCTATCACCATACTATTACAGATTGTCATCGGCGGCTTAGGCTCGATACACGGCGCGTTCTTTGGTGCCATCGTTGTCGTTTTATTACCGCAAGCGATTGCGATCTTAGGCGACGTTGTCGGTCAAAGTACGGGCGCTAGTATCACTAACCTCCCAGGTATTGATACTGCACTGTTTGCCTTAGTTATCGTTATTATGATTATCTATGAGCCGCGCGGTATGTATGGTATCTGGATAAAGATACGGACTTGGTTTCAGATGTTTCCGTTATATCGAAAAGGACTATTTCGCCGCTCCAAAACTTATCTAAAAACGGAGCGTATGCGATGAGCTTATTACAAGTTGACTCCTTATCTATCGCGTTTGGTGGTGTCAAAGCCGTTGATAACATTAGCTTTGAGGTAAACGAGGGTGAGGTATTCACTATCGTCGGACCCAATGGCGCTGGTAAATCCACGATATTTAACTTAATTAGCCGCTTGTACGAGCCGCTTAGTGGTCGTATTACTTTTGATGGGATTGATATTACTAAGCTGCCCGCTCATGATATCGCCAAATTAGGCATTGCCCGTACCTTTCAAAACATTGAGCTGTTCGATCATTCAAGCGTCTTACAAAACCTGCTGATCGGTCGCCATTCGCAGCGCAATACCTCATGGATAGAGGACTTACTGTTTTTGCCAAAAGTGCGCCGCAGTGAGCGTGAGCATCGTCTACAAGTTGAGAAGATTATAGACTTTTTAGAGTTAGCCCCTTATCGAGATAAGCTGATTGCGGGTCTACCTTATGGTATTAGAAAGGTCGTAGAAATTGCACGCGCATTAGCAGCAAATCCCAAACTTATTTTGCTCGATGAGCCCGCCTCTGGTCTGAGCGTGGAGGAGACCTCGGAGATGGCATGGTGGATTGAGGATATGCAGAAGGATCTTGGCTTGACCATTTTGATGGTAGAGCATGACATGAGCCTTGTAAATCGCGTATCAGATCGAGTATTAGCAGTGGCTGAAGGTAAGTTTTTGGCGCAAGGGACAGCTGCCGAGGTACAAGCCAATCCACAAGTTATCGAGGCCTATTTGGGTCAGGAGAGTGTTTGATGTCAACTATTAAAAAGTCATTATCTTCTGCCGCACCTGCCACCGAGATGAATTTGGTCGACTCTGAAGTTAAAAACAACGTGTTAGAGGTGCGTAATTTAGAGTCGGCTTATGGCCCTGTTATGGCGCTGCGAGGCGTGAGTTTAGAAGTGCCAGAAGGCAAGGTCGTTACTATTTTAGGTGCTAATGGCGCAGGCAAAACGACCCTGATGAAGACCATCTCTGGCGTTATCAATCCTCGCAAGGGCGCCGTATGGTTCCATGGTGAGCGTATTGATGGCACTGAACCTGATCGCTTGGTGAAAAAGGGACTCTCGCACGTACCAGAAGGTCGCGAGGTGTTTCCGTTTTTGAATGTCGCTGAAAATTTAGCGATGGGCGCTTATACGCGGCGCGACAAGTCTGAGATACAGCGCGATGTCGAGATGATATATGAGTACTTTCCCATCCTAAAAGATCGCCGTACGCAAGCGGCCGGCACCATGTCCGGCGGTCAGCAGCAGATGCTCGCTATCGGGCGCGGACTAATGTCACGGCCCTCTCTTATGCTCCTTGATGAGCCGTCTCTTGGACTGTCTCCATTATTAGTACAGGAGATATTTGCCATTATTCGCAGGCTTAATAAAGAGCAGGGCGTCACGATTCTACTGGTCGAACAAAACGCAAGAGTTGCCTTGGCGGCAGCGGATTACGGTTATGTGTTAGAGACCGGGCGTATCGTTATGGCAGGCTCGGCGGACCAATTGATGCACTCTGATGATATTAAAGAGTTCTATTTGGGACAAACCAAAGACAACGCTGCGGAAGCCACTCGGTGGAAACGCAAAAAGACTTGGCGATAAGATATGACTATCTCTACTGATGTTAATACTACAAATAATACTGTGGCTTCTGATACGACGGTCACTACGATCGCGCCTGTGGTGCCAGCAGCATCTCAAGATCAGGCCAATAACTCGTCTCACCGGAATAGTCATGACACCAATAAAAAGATACGTAATGCGCCTTACAATCATGAGCCGCAAATCTTAGAAGGTTGCGATACTTTAAGCAAACTTTGGCGACAAGTATGCCTCGCGCGGGGCGATAAGATTGCGCATCGCGAAAAGGCTTTTGGGATTTGGCAGAGTTATAGTTGGCTTGACTATTATCATCACGGCTGCGATATCGGTATGGCGCTCGTTGAGCTTGGCCTGAGTAAAGGCGATACCGTCTCTATCCTAAGCGAAGATAATAAAGAGTGGCTCTATTGTGACATGGGCATCTGCGCCGTCGGCGGGATACCCAACGGTGTCTATACGACAGACAGCCCCGAGCAGCTTGCTTACATACTAAATGATAGCCAGTCCAAGTTTCTGATCGTAGAAAACGATGAGCAATTGCATAAGTTTTTAGAGATTCGTGAACAGACGCCTAACGTCAAAAAGGTCATTGTCTTTGAGCGTAAAGGGTTGCGTAGCTTAAATGATGCTCAGGTTATGTTTTTGGATGAGCTGTATACCCTCGGTCAAAATGTTGAAAATGCAAGAGAGCGTTTTGGCGATTATATCGATCAAGGCACGGCGAACGATATCCGCACCTTAATCTATACTTCTGGCACGACAGGTGATCCAAAGGGCGCTATTTTAACCCATGCCAATGTTCTCTTCGAGCTAAAAACGAGTATTGATATTCTTCCTATTTTGCCCACTGATGAGCAGCTGTGTTTTCTTCCTTTGTGTCATGTGCTTGAGCGTTTAACGTCAGTGGATTTGCCTATTCATCGAGGCTGTATCGTCAACTTCGCTGAGAGTACAGAGACGGTATTTGAGAACATGAAAGAAGTCTCGCCTGACACTTTTACTGCCGTACCAAGGCTGTGGGAGAAAATGTACGCCTCCATTAGTAATATGCGCAGTGATGCCAGTGCATTGAACGGCTGGGCCTTTGACAAGGCTATAAAAGCAGGTCATGACTACGCTGATATCACGATGGCAGGCAACACGCCGACAACGGGTCAACGCTTGCGTTACGAGTTTTGGAACAAGCTCGTATTACATAAGATTCGAGATCTGATAGGGATGAGTAATGTTCGCCGTGCCACCACTGGTGCCGCGCCTATATCGCTAGATATCATTCGCTGGTTTCATGCGATAGGAGTGCCTATCTATGAAGGCTATGGCATGACTGAAAGTACGGGTGTGATATCGGTCAATACGCCTGAAGCACAAATGGTCGGTAGCGTAGGTAAGGCATTACCCGATTCTGAAGTCCGTATCGCTGACAACGGGGAGATACTGGTAAAGGGCAGTCACGTATTTGCCGGCTACTGGAATAAGCCTGAAAAAACCGCTGAGGACTTACGTGATGGCTGGCTACATACTGGTGATGTCGGCGAGATAAAAGAGGGCTATATATTCATTACCGGTCGTATCAAGGACATCATTATCACCGCAGGCGGTAAGAACGTCACACCCGCTGCGATTGAGAGCAAGCTTAAATTCTCACCTTATATTTCAGATGCCGTCATCATCGGCGATAGACGCAAATATCTGAGCTGTCTGATTATGATAGATCAGGAGAATGTTGAAAAATATGCGCAAGACAATCAGGTAATGTTCTCAGATTTTCGCTCCCTATGTCATGCGCCAGAAGTCATCGCCTTGATAGACGAGGTGATTCAGTCGACCAATCAGACGTTAGCTCAAGTGGAAACCATCAAGCACTTCAGGCTTATTGATGTGCTGCTCAGCCCCGAAGATGATGAGCTAACCGCGACTATGAAACTCAAAAGAAGTCTCGTTGAGAAAAAGCATCGTACGCTTATTGATTCTATGTATTAATCTAAATTTTAATGAAAATAAGCTCTGCCGGATTTACCGCAGTATCAAAAGTGAACACTAACAGCGACTTAAGTCGCAAGGAGAAAGGCAATGAAATGGACATTCAAAACCACGCTACTGGCACTATCTGTCGGTACGATAGGATTAGTCGGCTGTAGTAATTCAGAAACCCCAGCCGCAAGTGGCACGGATACTGAGACTGCTGCTTCTACGAGTGACGTCCCAGTACAAGGCGTAACCGATACTGAGATCCTCCTTGGTAGTGCCAATGATTTATCAGGTCCGTTTGCTGGATTCGGTAATCCTGCGGTAGCGGGCGCCAATATGTACTTTGATGAAGTCAATGCAGCAGGCGGCGTCAACGGTCGCATGATTCGCTACATCGTCGAAGATCACTCTTATCAAGTGCCAAAGGCGGTACAGTCTGCCAACAAGCTCGTGAGCCGCGATAAAGTATTCGCTATGCTAATGTCACTGGGCACTCCGCATAACTTAGCGAGTTTCCCTATTATGGATCGCGCCAATGTCCCTAGTGTTATGCCGCTCACCTTTGCTCGCGCCATGCAAGAAGAAGGCGATTTTAATCGTCGTTATACCTCTGGTAGTACTTATTATGACTCCATAAAATTAGGCATGGAGTATCTCATTGCCGAAAATAATATGAGTAATATATGCGTCATGTACATCCCTTCAGACTATGGTGAAGAGACCAATGAAGCGGCTAAAGATATTACCGATAACAATCCTAATGTCACCTTAGTGATGGCAAGCTCGCATCGTCCAGATGAGACAGACTTTGCTGGAGCTATGGCTAAACTCAAAGAAGCGGATTGTGATCTAGTCGCGTTATCTTTGACCATTCGTGGCGCTATTACTGCTGTTGGTACAGCAAACGCTATGGGTTGGACTGATGTCAAATTTATCGCTCCTGTCACGGGATTCCATCCGGCAGTTGCTGATGCCCCAGGAGGCGCTAGTGAAGGTCTATATGCAGTTTCGTACTATAACGATTTAGCGCTAAGAGCGAATGAGCCTGAGACCAAAGCTTGGGTTAAAAAGTATGAAGCAGCCACAGGTGAGGATGTATCAGCAGGCGCTATCCTAGGCTATCTGTCTGCAAAAGTTACCGTTGAAGGTCTAAAAGCTGCAGGCAAAGATTTAAATGCCGATACTTTTAATACCGGTTTAGAGACCGTCAGTTTTGTAGATGGAGTGACAGGATCTACGGTTGCTATTACGCCTGAGAGCCATGTCGCGATTAATGATATTTACTTATCGCAAGTACAAAGCGGCGCATGGAAAACAGTGACGCAACTTAAATAAGTCAGTAAGCTTTATCTATTTGATAAAGTTTTAATAACTGCTTTAACAGCTACTTTGCTAACGACAAGCCATACACCAGTATGGCTTGTCTAGGTTATAAGGTTTAGGTTCTATGCTAGTGCTTTTCTATAATTCTACTATTATCATTAAATATCTATTATTTTGAGGGTACGCTAGTATATTGGAGGGAGCAACATTAACGGTTGCAGTCTTGCATCGCCAATGCTTATTTGCCAAACTAGAAAGCGGGCGTTATTTACTAGAGTTTGTATAAAAGTGCGTTCATTAAGCTTTATTTGATAAATAGAGCAAAAAAATCGAATATTAATGAAGATGACTCTATGATCTATATAAGTAGTCATAGTTTATCAATTGTGGTTAGCGACCTCTATAAAGGTAATAATTAAAAAAAGGAATAGCACTATGACTCAGAATTCGTTTCCTATTGCAGCTGAGTTTATCGCCACTGCCAACACTAGCCCTGAACAATATAGCGAGGATTATCAGCGTTCCGTTGCCTCGTATGAAGCCAATGATGATTATTGGGCCGAGCGTGCCGAAGATATTGATTGGATTACTAAGCCTACTAAGATCAGTGACATTAGCTACGATCTGGATGATTTTCGCATTAAATGGTTTGAAGATGGCGAGCTGAATATCTCGGTCAATTGCCTTGATCGTCATCTAAAAACTAACCCTTATAAACCGGCCATTATTTGGGAAGGCGATCATCCTGCCCTGCATAAAATCATCTCTTTTAAAGAGCTGCACGCTGAGGTTTGCCGTTTAGGTAATGCCATGCGTAAATTAGGTATCAAAAAGGGCGACCGCGTGACCCTTTATATGCCTATGGTGCCTGAAGCAATGGTAGCCATGTTAGCCTGTACGCGTATTGGTGCGGTGCACTCGGTGGTGTTTGGTGGTTTTTCAGCGGATAATTTGAGCAGTCGTATTATCGATAGCCAGTCCAAATTAGTGATTACTGCTGATGAGGGCTTGCGCGGTAACAGCCGTAGCGCGCTCAAAGTAAACGTCGATCGTGCTCTTGATGCTGAAGGAACGCAGAGTGTTGAAAACGTCATTGTGGTACATCGCACTGGTAATTCAGTACCGATGAGTGGCCGGCGTGATCACTGGTATCATAATCTGATTGCCGCGCAAAGCGAGCATTGTGAGCCGGAGGTAATGAATAGCGAGGATCCACTATTTTTATTATATACCTCCGGCTCAACAGGTAAGCCCAAAGGCGTCGTGCATACGACTGGTGGCTATATCACTTATGCGCTATCGACTTTCCGCGATGTCTTCGATATCAAAGAGGATGATGTTTATTGGTGTACCGCTGATGTCGGCTGGATTACTGGTCATACCTATGCGGTCTATGGGCCGCTCGCTAATGGAACGACTACTGTATTGTTCGAGGGCGTACCAGAATATCCCACTTGGGCAAGAGTAGGCCAGATCATCGACAAGCATAATATCAGTGTTTTATACACCGCACCTACCGCTATTCGTTCGATGATGAAACAGGGTAGTGAGTTTGTCAACGAGTCAAATCGCTCAAGTCTACGCTTGCTTGGCACCGTTGGTGAGCCGATTAATCCTGAAGCATGGGATTGGTACTATAATGTTGTTGGCGGTGGTCGTTGTCCTATTGTCGATACTTGGTGGCAGACAGAGACCGGTGGTATTTTACTGGCGCCTATTCCAGGTACCGCAGTGCTCAAACCAGGTTCAGCGATGAATCCACTCTATGGTATCAAGCCTGCGGTCATGGAAGATGACTACGAGCTTGATGGACCTGCTTCCGGTAACTTGGTTATTAGTAATAGTTGGCCGGGGCAAATGCGGACTATCTATAATGATCATCAGCGCTTTTTGGATACTTACTTCACTGAGCATCCAGGATATTATTTCACCGGTGATGGGGTGCAGCGTGATGAAGATGGACATTACTGGATAACGGGCCGTGTCGATGATGTCCTCAATGTCGCAGGGCATAGGCTTGGTACCGCTGAGATTGAAAGCGCGGTAGATGAGCATCCTTCTACAGTAGAGGCGGCGGCAGTAGGTATGCCGCATGATATACGTGGTATCGGCATCTGCGTATTTGTCATCCTAAAATCAGGTGAAATAGGTGATGAGCGTCTAAAAAATGAGCTTAATCGTCATGTGCGTAATGAGGTCGGTCCTATCGCCAACTTAGATGCTATCTTTATCGTTGACGCGCTACCTAAAACTCGCTCTGGCAAAATCATGCGTCGTATCTTACGTAGCATTGCCGCTGGTCAATATATCGGTTTGGGCGACTTATCAACCTTAGCGGATAGCTCAGTGATTAATAAGCTGATTGAAGTGGTGAAAGCAGATCGTAAAGATTGCTTATAGCCCACTCATTATTGACTGCCCATGATTGATTAACGTGTTAAATCGAAAAAGTAAGTCATGCTATTTATTATGATAATTATAAAAAATTAGCATGGCTTTTTGCTGCGGACTATCTCTTGAATTATTTCAATTTTATTGCTCTACCTTATCTGTATCATTTAACAGGTGTACTTCTATAATGACTGACCCAAAAGCGTCTCATAGTAACGAAAACAACAACTCAGCAGCTACTTCACCACAAAAAATAGCCATCATCGGTGGCGGCTTAAGCGGCTTATTCACTGCGACTTTATTAGAGCAAGCTTTAGCAAAAACGCCAGAAAAAATGCAAATCACTATCTTTGAAAAATCACGTAGCGTAGGGCGTTTGGCGACTCGCTATCGCACTGATGAGCAGACTGGCAAAAATTGGCAATGGAGTTTTGGCGCACAGTTTTTTACCGCTAAGTCCGACTCTTTTTCACAGTTTATAGCTCCTTGGCTAAACTCAGGGTTATTGCAACCTTGGTGCGCGCAAGTGGTTGATTTGACGGCTGCTAATGAAGAAGGACAGCCATCTCAGATCGAGCCAAAAGAGCAGTGGGATACTAATAAAGCACGCTATATTAGTACGCCAAAGATGACAAGTTGGGGCCGAGAGTTAGCGGAGAAATTACAATTTACTACCGTTACATTCAAAACTCGCGTCGCGCCATTAGCTCAATACTCTCAATTACAGACGGAAAAAAAGACCGAACTATTTAATGAAAATGGCGAAAGCTTAGGCTTATTTGATTGGGTAATCTGCACCGCGCCTAATGGTCAAGCAGTAGAGCTAATGGCTGATACTGACTTTGCAGAACAGAATAAAATATTAAAACCTGAGATGCTAGCTTGTTATACCTTGATGTTAGGTTGGGACGCTGCGCAATTGTTGCCTGATAGTTTGAATAATGAGACGCTACCGAATTGGGATGTGGCCTACATGCAAGACTCTATTCTCGATAGAATGTTCATCGAGCAGCAAAAACCTAATCATGATGAGTTACTACCTAGCGTTACCATTCACGCCAATAATAACTGGTCAGAGCAGCACGTTGATGAGGATATTGATAGCATAAAAGCGCAGTTATTAGCAGCCGCTAAGCAAGCACTCAACTGGAATGAGCAAACCGTGCCCACTCAGACTGACTGTCATCGTTGGCGCTATGCTTCGACGGTGATTGAGGACCAAGCACCACTAGGAATATTGGTAGACAAAAA
>CBETCF010000017.1:0-17859 GCA_965534785.1 uncultured Psychrobacter sp. | reverse complement strand
CCGATAGCAGCTATAGCACGTTGGTTTTGTATCTCAGCATCACCACCACCAAATACTCCGCCTATTGCTTTCCCTAATCCGGCAAAGATACCGCCATCATTACCAGCCACGCTTTGTTGGCTCGCAATAATAGTATTATTTTGTTGTACGGCCAGTGTCGGTTGCTCAGCATATTTCTTAGCTGCTGCGTAGTCTTCCGGCTGATTTGGCATAGTTAGGCGATAACTCTGGTTATCACTCAAGTTAGCTACTACACTCACATTACCCGAACGTAGATAATCGTGCTCATCGCGAGGCAAGTTATAGAGGCGATCATATTTTGCCGTTATCGCGTGTTGCCCTGGTTGTAGAGTGAAGCTCTTGGTTAACTGTTGAAAAGGGCTTTGCTTGATTTCTTGCCCATTGATAGCGGTGACTTTGATATTGTCATCGACCAATAGCGTAACTTCTGCTTGTGCGAGCATAGATACTGAGCTAGCACTAACCAGTAAAGTACCGACAGTTAGTTTTTTGAGTACAGAGGCTGAGAGTGTCATAAAATATCCTATCAATGATAAAAATTTTTAATATGATAAACCTTTTTTTAACAAGGTAAAATAAGGTTATAGATCTAAAATTCGAGCGGTATTGTCTGATTATCATCGATGGCGGCTTGGGTATCGATTTGGGTTTCTTGGTTTATATCTGCAAGCTCAGCCGCTAGCGTCTGCTCATCGATGGTACGTAAAGCATCACCGATCACAGCTTTTGAGATATTACTGCGACCTAAGTTTGAGAACATCGGCTGTATATAATTCAATACCTCCATCATCGCTCCAATACGGTGTGGTCCTTCAGTCAGCAAATGATGAAGAATACGCTCATCGAACTGCCAACCACGTCGGCGTAGAATAGACTCAAGCAACGCTTGGCGATCTGCTAACTGATGACCGTCAGGTACTTTAAAGGTAGGCGCTTGCGACAATCTACTCAATAGATCGGTCAGCTGAAAGGGTAACTCGCTAGCCGGCTTGTTAGCAGCAAATAACAACTGACGCTGGCCTTCACGGCTACGATTGATAAGATGAAATAAAGCCTCTTGCCACTGACTACTGCGCTCCAAAACATCTAAATCATCGATAGCAATGACATCGAAATTCTCTAATGAAGACAAAACATTGACGTCAGTATGCACAAGCTCATTAAGCGATAGGCAAATGGCTGACTTATTCATGTCGATAAACGACTCACAAATAGCAGATAGCAGATGCGATTTGCCGGTAGCAGGACTACCAAATAGGTACAGCTGTCCTATCAGGCCGACATGGAGCTGCCGTACTGCATCAATAATCGACATCCAACCAGGACCTGAAAAGTCACTGAGACTCGCATCATGCTTAATGTCCAGATTGAGACTTAGCTGTGCTTGGGCCATGAAACATCAACTCGCTTCGCATAACGCAATAGGCATTAAATAAAAAGAAGAATAGCTAGATACGCTATTATTAAACCCTAGATTACCAGATAGTGTATCACTAGGTACATAGCTATTAGAAACTAGAAAAAAACTATAACCCTAATCGGCAGATAACAGCAGTTATTAGACATAGCTCTCATTAGTACTGCCTCTATATATAACATATTTACAAAATGACTGACAAGTTTTTTATACTTTAAAAGCTAATCACTGCTTTTAAAGTATAAAACAATAGCAAATTTATAACTTACTATAAGTAGCAACTAGTTTTTATTGAATAAATTCAGCTGCTTACGACCTTGATATAAGTCAGTGCTTTGATAATAAGCATATAAGTGGCGGAATAGCACATTAATAACGGCTGAAACCGGTAAAGCTATCAGCATTCCTACAAAACCCATCAAACCAGCTCCAGCCAGTACCGCAAAAATAACCCATAATGGTGATAGGCCAATTTTATCACCCAACAATAAGGGTTGTAGCACATAGCCTTCAGCCGCTTGACCTACCAAGAACGCGCCCGCAATTAAAGACAAATGAAACCAGTCTAAACCAAACTGAAATAGCCCAGCTATAATAGAGGCGATAAAGCCTAAACCAAATCCTAAATAAGGTACAAAGCTAGCGATACCAGCGCCCATGCCGATGATAAGGCCCAGCTCCAGTCCAATTAATTGTAATTGCACCGCATAAATAGCCCCTAGCAATACCATCACTAACAGCTGGCCTTTGACGAACTCCATAAGAGCGCGATCACATTCGCGCGCAATACTGATGACTTTTTTACTATAAGCCTTAGGAATAGCCATCTGCCAACTAAGCAAACGCTTGTCCCAATTAAATAAGAAATAGAAAGTCAAAATAGGGACTAAGACAATCAGACCGGCACTATTGACGAAATTCATACTTGAGGTCAATATTTGGCCCATCCACGTACTAGCATCTGAAAACTTATAATGAGTCTGCATATAATCGACTAGCGTTTCAGAAAAGCCCTTTATTTCAAGCTCTGGAATTCGAATACGAGTATTATCAATAAACCACTCTCTTGCCACTTCATTATACCAAGTCAATATCTTTGGCAGATAATCCCAAGCTGATTGCAACTGATGCCATAAAGTTGGAATTAGCCACCATAACAGTAACGCCATACTTAGAGTTATCGTGGCATAAACTACAATGATAGCTAGCCAACGTTTGATATATTTCGATAGCTTTCTAACTAGCGGATTAAATAGATAAGCGAGGACAAAAGCACATAAGAACGGCACAATGACCGGTGTCATAGCATATAGCAGAATCAATCCTATGACGATAGCCACTACGATAAACAAGCGTCGAAAAAAGGGATCTATGTTTTGGGCGACCATTGCTAGCAATCCTACAAGTAAGAGGTTTTTAGTATAGAAAATTAAAGGAGGTAAGTTATAAAAAATTTTGTATCACTTAAGACTGGTATTATCGCAAAATATAGAAACAAAGCGGTGATTTTTTGTGTATTGTCTTTTTGTTGGTAGCTTAAGGCTTTTTTATGAGATTTATCATTAATTAATAGACAATATTGGTAAGTTGCTTTGCGAGTGGGGTCTATTTTTGGGTATAATGCGCGCATTATAATTAATTTACTTCGTCGACCCCTTTTACCTGATTCTAACTGTGAGATGACCATGAGTGACAAGCCTTCTTTAAGCTACAAAGATGCTGGTGTTGATATTGATGCCGGTGATGCGTTGGTTCAACGTATCAAATCCGTGGCAAAAGCCACTTCACGTCCTGAAGTGGTCGGTGGACTTGGCGGTTTTGGCGCACTTTGCCGTATTCCTACTGGCTATACCTCACCGCTGCTAGTCTCAGGTACTGATGGTGTCGGTACCAAACTTAAACTGGCACTACAGCTCAATCGTCACGATACTATTGGTATTGATCTAGTCGCTATGTGCGTCAACGATCTATTAGTATGCGGTGCGGAGCCTTTATTCTTCTTGGATTACTACGCTACTGGTAAGCTCGATGTCGATACTGCGGCGACAGTCGTTACCGGTATCGGCGAAGGCTGTAAGCTTGCTAATTGTGCGCTTATTGGTGGCGAGACTGCTGAGATGCCAGGTATGTACCAAGACGAAGATTATGATCTAGCCGGTTTCTGTGTCGGCGTCGTCGAAGAGTCTGAGGTCATCACTGGTGAAAATGTAGCAGAGGGTGATGTGCTAATTGCGTTGGCCTCTAGTGGTGCACATTCAAACGGTTACTCTTTAGTTCGTAAAGTTATCGAAGTTAGCGGCATAGATATCACAAATAGCGATGAGCAGCTAGATGGTAAGCCGATCTCTGATGCGCTGATGGAACCTACACGTATCTACGTTAAGGCGATTAAGGCTCTGCAAGATACTTTGGGTAGTTCAGCCCTACATGCCATGTCGCATATCACTGGTGGCGGCTTAACCGATAACCTACCTCGCGTGTTACCTGATAACTTAGCTGCTAGTATCGATACTGGTAGCTGGCAGTTCTCAGAGCTATTCACTTGGCTACAAACCCAGGGAAATATCACACAAAGCGAGATGTATCGCACTTTTAACTGCGGCGTAGGCTTTGTGATTGTAATGCCAAAACAGCATGCTGAACAAGCTATCGATATTTTAAATAATGCTGGTGAAAAAGCTTGGCAAATCGGTGAAATGATTAGTCGTGAAGCCGATGCAGTGGTCTATCGTTAATGTTAGAAAATAAATCATTAACTGTTGGAAATAAGCCGTTACGTGTTGCTGTCTTAGTTTCAGGTAGCGGTAGTAATTTGCAAGTGCTGATAGACGCTATGCAAGCGGGCGAGTTACCTATTGAAATCGTTGGCGTCATTAGCAACCGCGAAGATGCTTATGCGCTGACTCGCGCTCAGCTAGCAGATATTCCAGTGGCTATTCTTTCGCATACCGATAGTGGCAAACGTATGGCAATCAAGACCTTTGAGCGTCATGCTAATGCACAGTTGCAAGACTGGCAGCCTGATTTGATTGTGCTAGCAGGTTTCATGCGAGTGTTAAGTAGCGACTTTATCAATAGTGCAGCAGCACCGATGATTAATTTGCATCCGTCCTTGCTACCTGCGTATAAAGGTCTAGATACCCATCAGCGCGTAATCAATGCAGGTGAGCGTTATCACGGCTGTAGCATTCACGTGGTTACTGCTGAGCTTGATGCAGGGCAAGTACTCACTCAAGCAATGCTTAGTTCAGATGCCAAAGATAATGCAGAAAGCTTACAGGCTCGAGTACAGAAGCTTGAACATCAATTATTGCCTTGGACTATTTTGCTTATTGCTAAACAAGCTATCTCACTCCATACCGAGTCTTGTTTAGAAAATAACTATCTACCTTCTTTACCGTTAAAATTGTTTTTGGATGATGAAAATTAATCAAAAATAAATTCTAAAAATTTGTAGCATAAAAAAGCCCAATTCAAACTTATCACTAAGTAGAATTGGGCTTTTATTTTTAAGATGTCTTCTAAATACTAGTTAGCTAACATCCATAGTAATAAGCAACTTTCGCTTAGGCATCAGCATTAGGGTTAAGAACATGAACGCCTTTAATATTTACAAACTCTTTAATACCAAAGCCACCATGTTCGCGACCATAACCAGAGTTCTTCACCCCACCAAATGGCATTGCTGCGTTAGCTAATCCGAAACCATTAATATAAACCATACCGGTATCAAATTGCTCACTAGCTAAGCGAATCGCTTTATCTTCATCTTTTGAGAAGATAGCACCGCCTAAACCGTAACGGCTGTCGTTAGCAATACGTAAAGCATCGTCTTGGTCTTTGGCGCGGATCAATGACGCTGCCGGGCCAAATAGCTCATCATCATAGGCAGGCTGACCCTTTTCCACATTTTCTAATATAGTCGCTGGATAGAAGCTAGATTTACCTTCTGGCAGTTTACCACCAACAGCGATAGTCGCGCCTTTATTGACACTTTCTTGAACTTGCTCATGTAGTTTCTCTTGCAAGTCTTTACGTGCCATAGCACCGATGTCTGAGTCCTCGCTCATTGGATCACCATATTTAATATTTTCAAACACTTCAACAATACGCTTACGGAATTCATCATACAAGCTATCGACTACAATAAAGCGCTTAGCGGCAACACAAGTCTCACCATTGTTGTAAAGACGAGCATTAGCACAAACTTCTACCGCCACATCTAAATCAGCATCTTCTAGCACGATAAACGCATCATTAGAGCCTAATTCTAAAACAGACTTTTTGATAACTTTAGCCGCTTGTTGACCAACGATACTACCGGCGCCATCACTACCTGTTAGCGTTACGCCGCGCACTTTGTCATGGCCAATCAACTCTTCTGACTGATCATGATCGATTAAGATAGTACGGAATAAATCATTTGGTAGATCCGACTCATGGAATATTTTTTCAATTAATAAGCCTGAACCTGTAACGTTAGAAGCATGCTTAAGTAAAATGCTATTACCTGCCATCAAGTTTGCGATGGTATAGCGGAATACTTGATACGCTGGGAAGTTCCAAGGCTGCATACCATAAATGACACCGATAGGTTGATAGGTGACGATACCTTTTTTCAGACCTTCAACTTCACGTTCATCATCCGCTAAAGCAGCTACCCCTTTTTCAGCAGTGTAGTCACAAATTGATTTACAAAGATCAATCTCTTCTAAGCTTTGGCTATATAACTTACCACGCTCTTGGGTCATTAACTTCGATAGCTCTTCTTTGTACTTCATCAAAGTTTCGCCGATAGAATTAATTACCTTGGCACGTTCTTCGTGACTAGTTTTACGCCATTCTAAAAAAGCATTATGTGAAGCTTCAACAATTTTATTGACTTCATCATTGCTCATATAATTATAGTGTTCGATCTCTTCGCCCGTTGCAGGGTTCACAGTAGTAATATCTGCCATGATATGTTTTCCTTATTTATATTTGTGAGTTTGAACTATTAGTGTCTTTATTCTTAGAGTGTCGATCTAATGAATACTTTCTGTCAGTAATCATTTATCAATGTTTAACAGAGCCTAGTTATCATAACAAAATATCTTCTTCGCAATTTTACAAGATATAAAGAAATGTGCGGGACATGTTAACAGTGTGACCCAAGTATAAAGATAAGCTTAATAAAGCTTGTAACAGCAATCCGGATAATTGTTGAGTGAGTAACTATAAGAATGGTTTAGAAGAACATTAAAATCATCCAATAAAGCAACGTACAAAAAACAGCAAATAAAAAAGCCAGCGCAATGGCTGACTTTTTATGATGATATTTTTTAGTCCATTAAATATTAGTAGTATTAGAGAAACGCTCTAATTCAATTATCAAAATAAATGATTAATCACTGGAATATCGTGCTGCTGATCTTCCTCTTCCGCGACTAATTGTCTAGCCACATGCATAATAAGCTGACGTAACCAGCGGTGCGCCGGATGATGCTGTAATAAAGGAGACCAAGCCATCGTTAACTCAAACTCTGGAATAAAAAATGGCGGCTCTTTCATAATGATACTATCATTAGTGGCTTGCATACGGGCGACACGAGTCGGTAAAGTCGCAATCAAGTCTTTATTGGCGGCGAGCATGGCCGGCATCTGATAATGCCGAGTAAAAACACTTATTTGTCTTTTTTGACCTAAGCGTTGTAAGGCTTGATCGATCGATCCTAAGCCCCCTGATTTCTCAGGATTAACGCCAAAACCTACGCCCATACCGGTCTTAGAAACCCAGACATGCTGACCTTTTAAATAGTTTTTTAGATTAAAACGATTGGCATAAGGGCTATCAGCAGATAATAAGCAACTAAAAGTATCACGCCAAACCAATACTTGATGGAAGCTTTGCGGTATCTCATTAAAGCGATTAATCGCCAAATCTACTCGCCCTTGTTCCATATCACGATAGGAGACATCAGAGGGTGTCAAAAAGTCTAGAATGACATTAGGCGCTTCAGAACGCAGAGCCTTAACCAACTTAGGAACTAAGGTCGCTTCGGCATAATCCGAGGTCATAATGCGAAAAACACGGGAGGTACTATAAGGTCGAAACTCGGTACGCGGCTCCAATACTTGGGTCAAATCAGCTAATATTTCGCGAATACGCGGTTGTAACTCTAACGCACGCTCAGTCGGTGTCATGCCTTCTGATGAGCGTACTAGTAAGGGATCATTAAATAATTTACGCAAGCGGCGTAGGATATTACTCATGGCAGGTTGCGTAATACCTAATTGTTCAGCAGCACGTGTGACGTTTTTTTCTCGTAATAATACATCCAAATGTACCAATAAATTCAAATCGACCCGCTGCAAATTCATATGTATTTCTCTTTACTCTATAGTAAATGACTCTTAATCTTGCTACTAACTTTGCTAGTGTTTCATAGCCAATTGTTTTCTAAGTGCTATTTATTTTTTAAATACTATAACTGATAAAGATATTAAAAGTTAAAACTTTAGCCTATATCTCGTATTAAGCCTATGATTCTGCTATACTATTCTTATAATAAATACCAGAGATAATAAGCATAAATTAGATAAATTATATTAAAGTGACTATAGTGAATTACAAAGCTTAATTGGCTTGGAGGCTAGAATTCTGTTGAATCAAGTTATTGTAGCATTTCTTACTAATAACAAGTAGTAGCGCTATTGCCATTAATAGTCCATCAGCTAGTGTTGAAAGAATAATAATTTAAATAATTTCACTTAACCCCCTTGTATTTATGGGTAGGTTTGTTTAGGGTAATAGGCCTAATATTTAAGAACATTTATATTTGGTCGTCATTGACCTAGTTCTTCACTCATTAGACTACTATCCAATCCGCAGTATAAGTCACGGTAAATATTAAAATTATCATTAATATTGTTATTATAATGACTGCTACAAGAAAAATGACCTAAGGTCAAACCACGTCAAACATAATAGTGACAACAATCGAAGTAACACTCTTTTTTCGCTTAAACAAAGCTCGTTTTTACCCCCCCACCAAGGAGACAATACATGTCAACAACTTATAAGTCAGCACTCGATTTAGTACGTGAATTAAAGCAAAAGCATGGCAACTGGCAGAACATCAGCGAAAGTGATGCTGCCCGTATGATGGTACAGAATCGTTTCAAGACTGGTTTAGACATCGCAAAATATACCGCAGACATCATGCGTAAAGACATGGAAGAGTATGACAATGATACTTCTAAGTACACTCAGTCTTTAGGCGCATGGCATGGTTTCATCGCTCAACAAACGATGTATGCCAATAAAAAATACTTCAACACCACTTCTAAAAAATACATCTATTTATCAGGTTGGATGGTAGCGGCTCTACGTTCAGAGTTCGGTCCATTACCTGACCAATCTATGCATGAAAAGACAGCGGTTCCTAAGCTAGTTGAAGAAATCTATACTTTCTTGCGTCAAGCAGATACTAAAGTATTGAACGACTACTTCCGCGAGCTAAATGCAGCTGAAGAAGCCGGTCAAGATACTGCTGAGATTCAAGATAAAATTAATAACTTTGAGTCACATGTAGTGCCAATCATTGCTGATATCGATGCCGGTTTCGGTAACGAAGAAGCGACTTACCTATTAGCTAAAAAGATCATCGAAGCTGGTGCTTGTGCGCTACAGATCGAAAACCAAGTATCTGATGCTAAGCAATGTGGTCACCAAGCAGGTAAAGTAACGGTACCGCATGAAGACTATATCGCTAAGATCAATGCGCTTCGTTATGCATTCTTAGAGCTAGGTGTTGAAAACGGTATCATCGTTGCTCGTACTGACTCTGAAGGCGCATCATTAACGCAAAAAATTCCAGTATCAGAAGAGCCAGGTGATTTAGCTTCTAAATACATCGACTTCATCGAAATGGAAGAAATCACTCTTGATCAAGCCAATGAGAATGACAGCTTGCTTAAGCATGACGGCAAATTAGTTCGTCCAGTACGCCTAGCTAACGGTTTATATCAGTTCCGTGAAGACACTAACATTGATCGCGTAGTTCTTGACTGTGTTACTGCTCTAGAGAATGGTGCTGATCTACTTTGGATCGAAACGCCTACTCCAGACGTTGCTCACATCAAAATGATGGTTGACCGTATCAAAGAGCAACAGCCAAAAGCTAAGCTAGTCTATAACAACAGCCCATCGTTCAACTGGACGCTCAACTTCCGTAAGCAAATCATCGCTCAGTGGGAAGAAGAAGGTAAAGACTTATCAGCGTATGATAAAGATAACCTAATGAGTGCTGATTATGACGGTACTGAACTTGATGCAGCTGCTGACGAAGCCGCTAAAAACTTCCAGAAAGATGCTGCGCGCGAAGCTGGTGTTTTCCATCACTTAATCACGCTACCTACTTATCACACTGCGGCACTAGAAGTGCATAACCTTGCTAAAGGTTACTTCGGTGAAGATGGTATGCTTGCTTATGCTGCTGGCGTACAACGTAAAGAGATCCGTGAAGGCATCGCTTGTGTTAAGCACCAAGCCATGGCAGGTTCTGACATCGGTGATGATCACAAAGAGATCTTCTCAGGTGACAATGCTCTAAAAGCTGGTGGTGGCAAAAACACTATGAACCAGTTCGGCTAAGCTTTAAGTTATAAATAGCCTTACTAGTTAAACAAAAGCCGCTCTACATAATGTAGGGCGGCTTTTTTATTGGTTATAACTTCAATTCCGTTAGCTCCAAGCTGTCAAAAGCTTAGACACTAAACTTATTGTTTATCATCATTTATCTGTTTATCACTAACCGTTTTATTATCCTCATCTCCCATAAGCTCACGCTTTAGTTTATTTATACGCGGCGTATTTTTAAAAAACTTGCGGTAAAGAGCTCTTATAACTCTATAAATAAGATAAAAAACAGCGCCTAATACCACTAGCCACCACAATTGTATAATGCCAATAGCCACAGCTCTCAGCATCTCCCAGCCCTCTTTAAAGGCCTGTGCCACTTGCATACCAAAGCTTGGGCGCTCCGCATCTACCAGTATGTCGAGATTTTGAGTGACTTCTTTATAGCTAATATCAGGTTGGCTAAAGGTGAGAGTAATGGTGCTGTACTTAACTTTGTCTTCTATGTCTAACTGTTCGAGCTTAGCTAGCTCTTGTTGGCGACGAGCGCTATAAGTGGCGGTAATGGCATCGACATTGCTGCGCTGATCCTTATTATTTTGGCTATTAAGACGCTCTTGGCTCAGCTCCTCTGCCATATCGCTATTAAGCTGACTGGCCAACTGCTCTCGGTAAATATCCAAAGTCACATCTTGCGCGCTAAACTGATGCTCATTTAAGAAGGCCACTTGCTGTTGCACTTGATCCAAGAATTTATTGACGTTCACTCGTGGAATTCTGACTGTCATATCGGCTTGGCGATAGTAAGTAGTCAAAGTGATATTTTTATCGCCCTGTACGAAAGTGCGGCTATTACGTGGATGGTTGCTAATATGATTGAGCGCCACATAACCACCTTGTTGCCTAGTTAGGCTCTCGATAGCGTCACTACTATTGACCACATCTTTCACTTTGAAATCGGCACTAGCCGTTATCAGTAGCTTTTTACCGGCGATTTGGATGTCTGCGGTTTGACTACCAAGCGTTTGCTCACTGCTACCCGATAAGTTTTCAACTGCCAGTGCTTGTTCTTCATCAGCGGCTATTTCCAACTCTGCTAACGGCGACATATCAGCGGCAACAGACTCTTCCGTTACCGATGCAGATTCCATGTCTGCGCTACTCTCCATATACTCAGGTGATTCACTACAAGCAGTTACTAATGCAAGTGAGACCACTAGCAATAAGCTATAGATAGGTTTCGCGGTTAGCGCTGTGTCTGCTGCTGTGTCTAATAATGCTACTGGCTTTAAATTAGTCATTGAGAGGCTACTTTTGTTTATAAACTATTTTGATTATAATAATTGTTATTCAAAAGTATATCCCTAAAGGCTTAATCTGTCTTTACCGTCAAAACTTTACTTGTCATTAGCCGCAAGCTTTCATACGATAGAGAGAACGTAGCTACTATTAAAATGATAGGAGACATCATGCAAGAAATTGAATTGAGATTTTTGGTACCGCAATCCCGCCTAAAAGGTCTTATGCGCCAAGCAAAAGTAAAGTCATCAGAGGTTACTATGATGTCTGCTCACTATTTTGATACGCCAAAGCAAGAGCTTGCCAAACACGGCTTAGGTCTGCGTATTCGCCTTGAAGGCGATGAGTGGGTGCAGACTATCAAAGCTCGTGGTGATGGCATTGCCGCGCGCTTAGAGCATAATATGACCTTAGATAATGAGCTAGTGCAAGCCATGCTAGAGACCGATAGCTTACAGCCGGATTTATCTATTTACCATGAGACGGCTATTGCCCCCGCTCTTGCAGATTTTAAACTCAAAAAACTAGCAAAGAAACTAACCCGTCAATACGTCACCGATGTCGAGCGCACCACTCGCCTATTGGTTGATGAGGATAAAAAAGACGATAGTGATAAGCAGCACAAAGCTAGCACCATTGAAATGGCCTACGATTATGGCAAAATTATTCATGGCGATGATGAGTCACAAGTACAAAGCATTCAAGAGATAGAATTTGAGCTAGTATCAGGCGATTTAGACTTTTTATTTACTACTGCAAAGGTTTGGTGCAAACGCTATAAACTATGTCTATCAACAGTAACCAAAGCTGAGCGTGGTGGCCTGCTTATCAATGGTGATGCTTATAGTGCAGCGGTCAAAGCTAACGTTAAGGCATTAGCATTTGAGCAAGATATTAGCATGCCAGCGTTTGTACGTGCTGCGGTGCATAATTGTCTATTGCAAATATTGCCTAACAGCAGCGCTATTGTCGATGGTAGCGAAGATAATGAGCACGTATTACAGTTACGCATAGGATTACAACGGCTGCGTACCGCGCTAAAGGCATTTAAGAAATTCTCAGAACAGCTGAATCCAGAATGGTTATCTATCCTGAAACAAACTGCGACTTTACTTGGTGATTATCGCCAGCTCGCTCACTTAAGCAATGAGATAGAACCGAAACTACAACACTCTGGTGCGCCCAAAGTAGATTGGAGTACTGAAAACAATAAAATAAAGGTCAAGCCTATCGATGCGGTCCGTGCCAATGACTTTCAGCTAACGTTGCTTGAGCTCATTGCTTTTACTATGAGCGATGCCACTCTTGAGCCAAAAGCTGATAAACGGGCTGAAGATAAATTAGCAAAAATACTCTCTAAACAGCATATTAAGCTACTTAAGGCTGAGCATAACTTTGAAAACAATAGTTTTGAAGAGAATGCTTTTGAAGAAAATAAAGATAGCGGTATCGAAGCTGATGATATTAATAACACCGATGACCAGACAAATGATGCAGATGATTTAGTGTCGCTTGCTGAGACTCAGCACAAACTGCGTAGACAGATTAAAAAAATGCGCTACATTAGTGAATTTGCCGCGCCACTATACTCAAAAAAGAAAAGCAAGCGTTGGCTTAAGCGTTTGAAAAAAGCGCAGCAAGCGCTTGGAGAGTCTATGGATAATAATCAATATCAGCACTATTATCAGCAAAAATCTAGTACAGATGCTAATGCATTATATGGAGCTGGTTGGTTTGCCGCGCAGTTAGAAGCTGATACTAAGCGCTGCAAAAAACGCTTGGATAAAATTCAAGATGCTGCTAGCTTTTGGTAAATCGCTATTGGCGAATGGATGATTTATTAAAGGGGCGCTCTAGCCTTATTTTGCTATATTAGCTTGCTATAAGGGTGACGGGCGTCCCTTCCTCTACTTGTTTATAAAACTCTATAATATCTTCGTTCCGCATACGAACACAGCCATGCGAGAGTGGTTCATCCATCGACTCATCATCAGGAGTACCGTGAATATAAATATAGCGCTGATAAGTATCGCAGCAGCCCTGAGCATTATGACCGCTGTTGCTACCCTCTTCTAGACCTTGCAACCATAAGATACGGCTAAGTATCCAATCACGCTCAGGATGCTGTGCACCCAACTCTACACTATAGATTTCACCAGTAGGGACGCGTCCGATAAATACCGTATTAATAGGTTGATTGCCACCGATTTTTTGGGCAATGATATGATGTCCCAGTGGCGTACATCCGCTGTCCTCTTGACTACCGATACCATTTTTGGCGGTCGATATACTATAACGACTAATTTCCACTTTACCTTTATATAAAATTAGCGTTTGCGTGGCAATATTAATTACTACTTTCATTACTGATCCCTCTATATTTTTCATAATAGTTGTCTCTTTAATATTTATAGTATTATCAATAACATCAAAAACAATCTCACCATTCATTAAAATTTTATAATGTAAGGGGATTGTATCTATCCTCCTTGGCCCGTAAGATAGATGAACACTTTTTCGATGCTAGCAGATTATGACCACTATTTCACCGACACGCGTGTCGATGTATGATTTTTTGTATCAAGATATCCAGCCCTTAGTCTCACTACTGGCTGATACTGCCAATCTTTCTTTACCGCAGACTCGTCTAGCCTTAACTAGCAGTTTGCAAGCTATTCTTGGCGCCTTATTAGGCTATCAACAGCGTCATCAAGGACAAGCGGTCAATAAAAAGTTGTTTTCGAGAGCTGCTGTTAAAGAACTACGTCAATATAACGCCATGAATTTTACTACGTTAAACGCGACTTTATATCACCGTCATGATGTTACCGAGACTTTATTCAAAAATAGTGCCAGTATCGATGAAGCTTGCAGTCGTATAGCAGAGCAGATCGATGCTACTGTTGCGCAAGTTAAGATACTACTTAGTAATTTGACTATTCTAGTACTGCGCGAACTGGCTATTTTGGCAGATTATAGTCAGCTAGATAATGAAGAACTAGATAAATGGTTTGCCCTGCAACCACAATTTTTATCTGCGCAACGTTTTGCGGCGGCTCGGCAGACTAGCGTCTCCAATACTGTTAATCATGATAGTATTCATGATGTTGATACGAATAATGATGCAAGTTCTATGCAAAGCATTAGCCACACCACCTCTGACATAGCCGTTATTACGCCGCCCGTATTTGATCATTACTGGTATAAGCTGAACGGTTTTGAGCCTAGCTCTAGTCCTTCAGCACAGGAAATGCAACAAGCCACTTCTAACTATCTAAAAGTCATTGGTCGCTCTGACGAAAATCGACAACAAGGTCGGCATAATGATTTATTAGTATTTACAGAGATGCCGAATATCGCCCTACCGCATCAGCGCTGGCTACTACAATTAGCAAAAATATCCGACATTTATTTGAGTCGCAATCGTCTACGCATTACCTCTGAGCCAGATACTCCACCGCAGCGTCCTCTAGTTAGTTTGAGCTTACTGTCTGGCAATAGTGAAGATACGCTAGCAACAACTAGCGAAAAACCTATCGAATACGACAAGTCAAAACCGTTATGGAAAAACCCAACTATTATTATCACTATTTTAGTTATCGCGGTGCTCGGCGCTTTAGCATTTATAAAGTATCAAGTAAAACAAGCTGATAACCAAGGTGCTATTGCTATAGTCGAGGAGAAAAAAAATTCTAATCGTGATCAGCAAGATGTGGCTATCGTTAAGATAGACGAATCTGTTGAAACTGACGAAACGACTCAATAATCAACAACTAAGTCATCATTGACTAAATCATAAAAGATAGACAAAAAGAGACGCCATTAATAAATATTATGGCGTCTCTTTTTGCTTAATGACTTCTCTAAATATAAACTCTAGTTAGCTTTATTTAGACAGGTCGCGACCACGGCTAGCTTCAATAGCCAAACGTAGACCATTCAAACGAATGAAACCTTCGGCATCTTTTTGATCATAGGCACCAGCATCATCTTCAAAGGTAGCGATTTTTTCATCGAACAATGAATCATCTGACTTACGACCGACAACACTGACACAACCTTTGTACAGCTTAACTCGTACCGTACCATTGACATATTCTTGCGATTTATCGATCAGTTCTTGTAGCATTAGACGCTCAGGACTGAACCAATAGCCATTATAGATAATCTTGGCATAGCGTGGCATCAGCTCGTCTTTTAGATGCGCCGCTTCACGATCTAGCGTCAACGACTCAATGCCGCGATGCGCTTTGAGCATGATAGTACCTGCTGGCGTCTCGTAGCAACCCCGTGACTTCATACCAACGTAACGGTTTTCAACGATATCTAGACGACCGATACCGTGTTGTCCACCGATCTCATTAAGCTTAATCATTACCTCGTAAGGCTTGAGTGCTTCACCATCAATAGCGACGATATCGCCTTTTTTATATTCTATTTCTAAATACTGTGGTTTATCCGGAGCTTCTTCTGGGCTAACTGACCAGCGCCACATATCATCTTCAGCTTCGGCATATGGATCTTCTAAGATACCGCCTTCATAAGAGATGTGCAGTAAGTTGGCATCCATTGAATAAGGAGATTTGGTTTTATTACCGGCATAGTCGATAGCAATATTATGCTCTTCGGCATATTGCATCAAGCTCTCACGGCTTGATAAATCCCACTCACGCCAAGGAGCAATAGTGACGACTTCAGGAGAAAGTGCGATAGCGCCTAACTCAAAACGGACTTGATCATTACCTTTACCAGTAGCGCCATGACTAATAGCATCAGCGTTATGCTCTTTGGCAATCTCAACCAAGCGCTTAGCGATTAGCGGTCGCGCGATAGAAGTTCCTAGTAAGTATTCGCCTTCGTAGATGGCATTAGCACGGAACATAGGAAAGACATAATCACGGGCAAACTCTTCGCGTAGATCTTCGATGTAGATGTCTTTGATACCCATAGCTTCAGCTTTGGCACGAGCGGGCTCGACTTCTTCGCCTTGACCGATATCAGCGGTAAAGGTAATCACTTCTGCGTCATAAGTTTCTTGCAGCCACTTAGCGATGATTGAAGTATCTAGGCCACCAGAATAAGCCAGAACAATTTTATTAATGTTTTTTGGATCAAGTTGAGCCATAAATAACTCCTGTTAGTATAATTTAAAGATTAATAGTCGTTAGCAATAAATAGAGAGGATAAAACGTAAGAACGCTGTAAAAGATAGATTCCCTCTCCAGTGTACATCATATTTGCTATAGGCAAAAGTCTAACGGCGCCCTAGCTTTGGCATTAGCGCTATTAATTATGTAGAGAAGTCACTGCACATATTCAGTCAAGCCTGTAAATCTGCTATGATAGCCCTAGCATAAATACCCCTATATGGTAATATTTTAATCCTTCTATTCCGTAAATTGACCTATTGAGCGCTATGATTCCTATTATTGATTCGATCACAGAGTTAACTATTCTTCAGCCAGATGATTGGCATATTCATTTACGTGATAATGAGGCACTTGCCACTACTGTACCTCATGCTGCCAATAGCTTTAATCGTGTCATCTGTATGCCAAACTTAGTACCGCCGGTCAAAAATGTTGACGATGCTCAGGCCTATCGCGAGCGTATCTTGCAACAATTGCAGACTAGCGATATTGACGCTGAGCGCAAAGCTGCGTTTGATCCCTGTATGACTTTATATATGACCGATCAAACCAGTGTCAAAGATATCGAGCTGGCGGCGCAATCTGGTATCGTCAAAGCGGTTAAGCTTTATCCGGCTGGTGCTACTACCAATTCTGCTGATGGAGTCACGGACATTAATGCTCGCGCTGACATCTTTGAGGCAATGGAAAAGTATAATTTACCGCTGCTTATCCACGGTGAAGTGACTCATAGCCACGTTGATATCTTTGATCGTGAAAAGCGCTTTTTAGAAGAAGTGATGGGACAGATTATTGGTAAGTTCCCTTCCCTAAAAATCGTTATGGAGCATATTACTACTAGTGACGCCGCTGACTTTGTCTTATCGCAAGGCAATCATATCGCTGCCACTATTACTCCGCAGCATCTAATGTTAAATCGTAATCACTTATTGCTTGGTGGCATAAAGCCGCATTTTTATTGCCTTCCTATTCTAAAACGCGAAAGTCATCAGAAAGTATTGTTAGATGTGGCTACTAGTGGCAATCCAAAGTTCTTTTTGGGTACCGATTCAGCGCCGCATGCTACTGATAAAAAGGAAGCCGCTTGCGGCTGTGCGGGCTGTTATAGCTCAGCGACAGCGCTTGCCTTGTACGCGACTGCTTTTGATAGCGTTGGTAAGATCGATAAATTAGAAGGTTTTGCCAGTCGCTTTGGTGCTCAATTCTATGGCTTACCTTTGAACCATGAGACCGTGACTTTGACTAAGACACCGATGCAAGTGCCGAGCGCTTACCCTTACTTCGATGGCTCAACCCTCACCCCTTTAATGGCAGGTGAAACCCTTCCTTGGTCTATTAAAGCTTAGGTTTAT
>CBETCF010000016.1:0-17918 GCA_965534785.1 uncultured Psychrobacter sp. | reverse complement strand
AAAGTCATAAAGCACTCTTTGCCATCAGGATCAGCACACCACTGCATTCTGTTACCCTCATGATTCATGAAGGCGATAAATGACTCCCCACTTTGGTCCACTTGGTTACCTGAGCAATCTTTTTCATTATTATCATAAATAGTTTTTAGCGCGATAATAGGTAGTCCTTCTTCAAGGTGAGTGACTATATAGCGACCGTAAGTCCATTCCTTATCACTCACTGACCACATCTCATTATCAGCACCAAAGTGGTATATTTCACGGCATTGCTTTGCATTAGCAGCTGAGAGATTCATAGTCATCTCGTCGGCTGTTTTATTTGCAACAGGAGTAGTTCTGACAATACGTTGCTCATTCTGAACCACAATACCACTTAGTTTATCTGGACTAATACTCGCCTCTTCGCTGCGCTCTACATTAGACATGGTGCGCTCAAAGGTAACATCAGAGCTATTATCAAGCTCAATCTCCCATTGGCCAGCGATAGCAGGGCTAATATGGGTAGTAATAACTGCTTGGCTAACTTGCTCGCCAGGATTTGGAAATGTCGATAAAATACCTGCCAAGGTAAATGAAGCAAATGAGAGGGGTTCCATAATCAACCTTTTATAATTTTGTTTATAGTTTTCAACTCTCAGCGTAAGTCTTTGTCAGTCAAAAGACAAGTAACATTATGCTTTTCGCCTCTTTACTAACTGCTAAATGACAGTGAATGACGCGTAGTTTAGATTTTATTATTATTTCATATAGATGAGGCAAACGAAAACTATTATATGTTTTAGCTCAAAAAAAACGTCATCACTTACTGTTTAGTACAGTTAGTAATGACGTTTTAGTTACAGATTTTTTGATTAAATTTTAATTCACAAACCTGATGTGGCTATTTACTAAGATTATGCAGGCGTTGTTGCTGAAGCTTGCGCAAAGGCTGACAACGCTCCTTTTAGCATAGCAGAGACGGTACTGCTACAAGTGCCGATACCTGAATAGACTTCGCCATCGACATTTAGCTGAATATAAGCGGCAGCATTAGCGTTGGTTTTATTGTCATTATCACCCTCTTCACCATTATGCTGAGCGCTAATGGCATGCTCTGCGTAGTTGATAATATGCAATGATTTGCCAGTATGATGAGCAAGACCGTCAATGAACGAGGATAACGGCCCGTTACCTTTACCTTTAATAGTAATCATTTCGTCATTCATTTGCACTTGACCATCAAAGAATACCTCGCCACCTTTATTATTAACTGTGTAGTCGAGTAGGTCAAAATTACCTTGTTGCAAATAAGTTTTCTCAAAAGTCTGCAAAATTTCATTATTTTGCAATTCGCGAGCGGCATTTTCAGCTTGTTTCTGTACTACGCCACTGAAGTCAATTTGCATCCAACGCGGCAAGTTGAAACCATAGTTGCGTTGTAAGATATAAGCTACGCCGCCTTTACCAGACTGACTGTTGATACGCACCACATCTTGATAGCTACGACCGATATGCGCAGGATCTATCGGTAGATACGCCACATCCCAGAAGTTTTCAGTTTCATCAACATGATTGGCATTATAATCAAGCGACTTTTTAATCGCGTCTTGATGCGAGCCACTAAAGGCGGTAAAGACTAGCTCACCCACATACGGATGACGCGGATGCACAGGTAAGTTAGTACATTCGGTCGCCACTTGCACAATCTCACTCATATTACTGAAATCAAGCTCAGGATCAATGCCTTGGCTGAATAAATTCATCGCCATGACCATAATATCCATATTACCAGTACGCTCACCATTACCTAATAGCGTCCCTTCAATACGATCGGCACCAGCCAATACGCCAAGCTCAGCCGCCGCTACCGCACAGCCTCTATCATTATGTGTATGCAAGCTGACAATCACATGCTCACGCTGGGCTAGATTGCGGCAGAAGTACTCCACTTGATCGGCAAAGACGTTAGGCATAGAAGCCTCAACAGTCGCTGGTAAATTAAAGATAACCTCTTGACCGTTTTGTGGCTGCCAAACCTCACAAACCGCATCACAAACCTCTACTGCATATTCGGTCTCTGTTTGGCTAAAGCTCTCGGGTGAATACTGAAACACCCATTCGGTCTCTGGATACTTAGCGGCGTAATCTACTAATAATTGTGCGCCAGCGACAGCGATGGCTTTAATCTCATCCTTACTCTTGCCATAGACTTTTTCGCGCTGAATACGGCAAGTTGAGTTATAAACGTGGACGATTGCTCGTTTAGCGCCTTTTAAGGATTCAAAAGTACGAGCGATCAAATGTTCGCGCGCCTGCACTAGTACTTGCAAGGTAACATCTTCTGGCACATGATTTTCTTCGATCAATTGACGAGCAAAATCAAATTCCACTTGCGCCGCTGAAGGAAAGCCGATCTCGATATCTTTAAACCCGACGCCTACCAAAGTCTTAAAGAAACGCATTTTTTGTTCAATAGTCATCGGATCAATCAACGCTTGGTTACCATCACGCAGATCTACACTCGCCCACATTGGTGCTTTTTCAATAGTTTTATTCGGCCAAGTACGATCCGTTAGTTGCGGCGCAAAGGCAAAGGGACGATATTTGCGGAAGTCAAAAGCGGCATGCTTAGGAGTGATTTTGGCAGTGCGTGTGGTAGATTCAGACATATTAAATCCTTAATGGTCTAAAAGGTTTCGATGGAATTTGAATAATTTACATAAAAAGCGAAATAAAAATTATGGAGCTAAAATCTTGACTTTCTATTCGATGGATCGTTATTTGTTTTGACTATGATAATTAATCATTGCGGCTTTATCTTAATCATATGAGAAAACTAAAGTTGATGACATTATAATAGCAAATTTCAATAAGTGAAAAGCAGCTTATTTAAGTGTATTTTTTATAATTATTGGTGATTAATAACGTCATTATCTTTATAATTGCTTTAATTCCCTAATTTTTGGACAAAGCATGCCGAATAAAATTATTCAAACTGACCAACCCCCTAATAATCCACTTCAGAGCAACCAACTGGATTACTCTCTCGATGAGACAGATAAGCGTTTATTACAATTGTTGCAGACCGATGCGCGTATCAGTATTACCGAGCTAGCTGAACGCATCAACCTGTCAGCAACTCCTTGTGCGCGTCGAGTCAAGCGCTTAGAAGATAGCGGCATTATCACCGGTTACCACACAAAAACGGACGCGCAAAAGTTAGGCTATCCGCTAGCTATTTTTATTGCTATTAGTATGGATCGTCATACCGCTGAGCGTTTCGAGCAGTTTGAACATAAAGTGCAGAATTTCGATGAAGTTATTAGCTGTAGTATTGTCACCGGTCGCAGTGAAGATTATTTGATAAAGGTACGCGTACGCGATATGGCGCATTATGAAGAGTTTTTATTGCACCGTCTCAACCGCATCGAAGGCGTAGCGCAAGTCCATACTAGTTTTGAGTTACGTGAGATATTCAGTCGCAGTATTGTATAGTCAGTTCAATATAAAAGAGATATAGCGGGGCTGGTATTAATATTTTGCAGCCTCTGTCAGCGTAGACACAGCACGCAAAAAATATTTATACCAGTCTCGAGCTATAATACTATCTATTTTATTGAGTATAGGCTATCTAATTTGAGCTGCCGTTTAAACACTAGTATTAATACAAGGCCAACTATTAAACCAATACCGGCTACCAGTAATCCAGCATTAAAGTTGTCCTTTGCTCCGGCTAAAGCAACGGTTACTAATGGGCCTAAAAACTGCCCTAAGGCATAAGCTAACGTCGCAAGCCCAATTAATAAATTAGAATACGCGGGATTCATGTTTTTTATAATATTTAGGGTCATAGAGACGATACCGACAAAGGTTGCACCCAAGATAGCGGCATTGACATACAAGCCAAACGCGCCATCGAACCACAAGGGCACAAACATTCCAAGCGCTTGCAATAAGGTCAGACCTATCAAGGTTTTTATCTCACCGATACGCTTAGCTAATGCGCCCCATAGCGGATTGGACAACATCGCAAAAACCCCAACCACTAGCCAAATGAGCAACCCTGCATAAGTCTGCGTAGGCAGTTGCTGCACTGCCATAACGGGTAAAAAAGTGGCTGAGGTAATATAGCCAAATCCTGCCAACACATAGCTTAATGATAGTAGCGAAATCGCTTTGGTTTGCCCAATAACTGCGTCATAGAGCGAGCGTTTAAAATTGATATAGGTTTGTTTTATAGAGGGCTGCTTTTTTGCATTATCAGCTATTGATCCCTCTGTTTTAGGACGAATAGCATAGAGCAGCAATAATAACGGCAAACTACTTATTCCTGCCACTAACCAAATAATGTCAAAATGCATGCCAAGAGTGAGCAACCACCAAGTCAAGATTGCTGAGGCGCTAATACCGACACCGATACCGGCATAATGCACCGTTGATAGTAAGGATCGCTTATTGATACTGAAGTTTTGAATTATGTAAGATGAGCCTAGTATCATACCGATACCGCTAGCGATACCGGCAAGCAGACGGATGATATACCACAAGCTCAGAGACATATTGGGTGTGAATAATAATAGAGTTGTGACGATACTCAGGAGCGTACCAAGCATCAAAGCTCGCCATGTCAGGCGGTGCGGCACAAACATCGCTATCAATGAGCCGATAAAGTAGCCCATATAATTGACGGATGCCAGCCAACCGGCGATCGTAGTCGATAGTGAAAGCTGACTCATGATATCAGGTAGCGTGGCAGTAAATAAAAAACGCCCATAACCCATCACTACCGCTAGGCAATATAGCCCTATCCAAGCGATAAGGGTTTGATTGGTAATAGTAGGGATTAGGCGATGCAGTGCTACCTTTGCCATAACGAATCCCACATCGTAACAGCCTGCATCATAGCAGCACCTCTCTACGCTGATTTATACTCACAACATACCATCCTTGGTCTTAATATTATTTATTTAGTATCGACCATAACCGCTTCAGGCTGTCCTAATATCGCCACTCGTTGATCACTAAACATATCCATATCAGGTGCTAGAGTGCGCATAAAGCGATCAAAATACAACAGCTGCTTGGTCAATAAAGCAAAATCACGAGGGAAATGAATACCGTGACGCTTACCCACATCGACGATCTCTAACATCATCTTATTAAGCTCATCGGCTTGCTCTTTACTATTAAACGGTACACCGCTAGTGAAAGCCATATCCTCGGCCATGATAGTCTGCATCATGCGCTTTAAGTCAGTGGCTAATAACGCCACATCGACATCGCTCTCACCTTTGGTCATCTCCATATCGATCATGTGCTGCGCCATAGCTTGATAATCATTATCCTGCAAAGCCTGCATCATACCCATGCAAGCGCGCCAGCTCTCAGCTTTTAGCTTACCCACGATACCAAAATCTAAAAATCCAATGCGGCCATCGGTCAATAGCATCAGGTTACCAGCGTGCAAATCAGCATGGAAGCTATTGCATAGCATTAAACTTGCAAACCAAGTATTAAGGGTATCTGCCATTACTTGCGATGGATCATTACAATACTGACGCATCGCCGTCTCATCAATCATCGAGACCCCATGCAGACGGCTCATGGTCAACACACGCTTGGTAGTCAGCTCATCATAGACGGTTGGCGCGATGACGCGAGTATTGCCTGATACGCTTAAGAACTGCTGGAAATCACGAATGTTGCTAGCCTCACTGATAAAGTCAGTCTCGGCCAACATACGCAAACGAATTTCATCGATAATAGGCGCAATACTGGCGAACTTCATCGAAGGCATAAGTAGCTCAAGCAGTTTGGTTACGCCGTGCAGCACGCCTAAATCCGTCTGCATAACGATTTCAACGCCAGGCTTTTGAACCTTTAAGACCACCTCATCACCATTGTGCAAACGTGCCACATGCACTTGCGCAATAGAAGCTGAGGCTAAAGGCTGCTGTTCGATATGAGCAAAAATATCTTCTAGCGTCTGACCGTTAACTGCCAACTCCTCGGTTATTACTTGCTCGATATAACCATATGAGATCGGCGTGGTCTGATCTAAAAACCCTTGAAAAGCTTCGACATACTCACGCGGAAATAGCGAGGGCGTACTAGCGATAAACTGTCCAATCTTGATATAGGTCGTGCCTAGTTGCTCAAAGGTTTCTTTTAGCAAATAAGCATCAGGTTTCTCACCCTTTGCTACGCGCAGTGCTGACAATCCAGCGACGCTAGCTGTTTGGCGAATACGGTTGGCGACATTAAGGCTATGCTTCAATAAATGTGGACGATGTAATTTCATAAATAACAACTATTTCGATAAAGGAAAATATAAATGGAGAATAAGCTTTGCGGTCATTGATAGAGGGTTAGGAATAATAAGCTATTTAAGCTGTTTTGACAGTAGCAAATAAGCACTGCTAAGTAATAAAATTGTCAGGAACAAATAGGGCATTGCGCGTCTTGCCGATAGCCCATCGAACGCTGCTGCATACGGCTACCATCCCACAATAGCAGCTTGCCTATTAGTGGATTTTTATTAAGACCCAAATACTGTAGCGCCGCGTTAGCTTGCAAGTTACCCATAATAGCCGTAGTACTGGCTAACACTCCTGAATTAGCGCAAGTACGTTCGTCTACTGCCTCGTCCATGGCACCGAACACACAATGATAACAGCCTGAATGCAAATGCGGTTCAAACAGCGCCAACTGTCCTTGCATAGCAATCGCTGAGGCCGTCAATAATGGAATCTGATAGCGTACGCTGATACGATTAATGATATCACGAGTAGCAAAATTATCGGTACAATCTAACAACAGATCAGGCTTGCCAGCCGCTAGCTCTAATAGCTCATAGGCATTGTCTAAAGTTAACCGCGCAACCGTACCTTTAGCGGTTATTAGCGGGTTAATCTTATTGAGCATTTGCGCGGCGGTTAGCGCTTTTGGCTGACCAATATCGCTTGGCATAAACAAGCTTTGGCGCTGTAAATTACTGGCCTCGATCTCATCATCATCGATCAAATGCACTTGACCAAGCCCAGCGCGTACCAAAGTCTCAGAAGCCGGACAACCTAAGCCCCCTGCCCCAATCATCACAATGCGTGAAGACTTTAGGCGCAATTGCGCATCTAAATCCCAACCTTCGAGCAATACTTGCCGAGCATAGCGCAATAGCTCATCATCAGTTAATGACTGATTGTCTGTTGCTTGAGTCATATCCATTACCAAAGTAAGTCGTTAATAAAGTCAGTCATAAAAACTAAAAACAAACTAATTAATTAGCTAAGCTGTCCAAGGGTTACCCTATCGTTACCGCCATAATCTTGCACTGTCTCGACCAAGTCAAAGCCATTATTTAAGAAGGTTTTTCTGACAGCAGCGCCTTGATCAAAGCCATGCTCAATAGCTAGCAATCCACCTATCCTTAGATAGTCAGGCGCTTGCTGAACTATATGCTCGATATCCGCTAAACCTTCATTGGGCGCACTCAAAGCGCTAATGGGCTCAGCTTTCAACCTTTGCAAATGTTCATCAGTCTCATCGATATAAGGTGGATTGGAGACAATAATCTCAAAGCGCTTATCAGGGTCGGTCGAT
The DNA here is from genome assembly GCA_965534785.1 of uncultured Psychrobacter sp. Taxonomy (GTDB): domain Bacteria; phylum Pseudomonadota; class Gammaproteobacteria; order Pseudomonadales; family Moraxellaceae; genus Psychrobacter. Next base: position 10,340 of record CBETCF010000016.1, on the reverse strand, counting down.
AGCTGTTCATACCAGCTGCTCTTTATAAATTCAACAGTAGTGTTATTCGTAGTAGCATTATGACGAGCAACCTTTAGCGCCTCAATTGAGCTATCAATAGCGACAACCTGCCAGTTTGACTGTTTTAGTTCATGAGCCAAACTGATAGCAATACAGCCAGAGCCAGTACCTAAATCAAGTAAACGTTTAGGGGATTTATTTTCTAATTGTTCATCGCTTTGAATCCAATGAAGCACTTGCTCAACCAATACTTCCGTATCGGGTCTTGGTATCAGCGTATGTTCATTAACTTTAAAATCTAGTGACCAAAACGCTTGGCTACCCGTTAGATAAGCTAGTGGCACGCCTTGCTGCATCTTAGCAATACCAATATTAAAGCGCTCAAGCTCGCTATCTGTCAGCTGATAGCTCTCATCAGTCAGCAGAAACAGCGCAGGCTTATCGATAACATGCAGTAGCCAATCACTAAGCCAAAATTGTGGCACAGCTAAAGTCTTAGCTATAGCCACGGCTTGCTGTTTAATCTGCTTTATGGTCTGTACTTGCTGCACCCTCATAAACCACTCTTAACCATAAAATTTTTGCTTTTGAAAATAGCTTTAAGCATTCTACTCTGTCGCTCGTGGCGGCTCATTGGTAGTGGTTAGATTAGGATTGGCTTTGCCTAAATCAAGGCCTTTATTGCCATCACCTTTACCATCACTATTGTCATCATCACCATAGATATCGTCGTTTCCGCCAATGACGATATGCTTATCTACATAGTAAATAAGCGCTAAGATAGGGATGCCAATGGCGAAGGTGAACATAAAGAAGAACGGATAGCCCATAGAGTCAACGATACCACCAGAGTATCCGCCCAACACTTTAGGTAATAAGGTCATCAGTGACGAGAATATCGCGTATTGTACAGCGGTAAACTTGATAGACGTCAACGCTGATAAGAAGGCAATGAATACGGCACTAGCAAAGCCAGCTGCTAAGTTATCTAAAATAACCGCCAGATACATATACTCAAGACTACCAGGATGATAAGTCAACAATATAAACAATAAGTTGGTGACACTTGCCAATATCGCTCCCAACATCATCACATGCATCATCCGCATCTTTTGTGCCAGTATTCCGCCCAAAAAGCCACCAGCCAGCGCCATCAATACGCCTACTAACTTGACGGCATTCGCAATCTCAACTTTGGTAAAACCCATATCTTGATAAAAGACGTTAGAGATGACACCTGCGACAATATCAGAGATGCGATACAGACCAATTAGCGCTAATAAAAGAATGGCTTGCTTGCCATAACGGCTGAAGAAATCTGCGATAGGATCGACCCACATCGTTTTTGCGACTTCTTTTTTGGCTAGTCCTAGTGCTATCAAGATACGAGCGACTATCGCTGCTACTATTAAGCTGCCAGTTAAACGTAAAGTCTCGCCAAGGAAACTATAGAAGACACTATCAATCCCTTGTAAGAAACTGCCAATCAGTACAAAGCCACTAATAAAGCCAATAACTGTGAAGATAAATAGCAATACAATTCTGATATAGTCGCTGCTAGTCTCAACTGCCAAAGACACTTTATTAATGATTTTTGGTTGATTTATAATAAAAAACAGCAGTAACAGCGGTGCAGCAGCCACTAAAGCTAAAAAGTAAAAGTTAATAGCTGGTACGATAGTCAAGGGAATGACATCAATATTAGCATTAAGAAAGTTATTATAGATAATCTCAATCAGGCTTAGCAGTCCATATACTGAACCTGGTATCACCAGTAATCCTGCGTAAATAAAGAATAACTTTAAATTAAGACTTTGCTTTTTAGTCTGCAAAATCTCTGCAATAGGCTCATAGCCTGCAAAGGTGGTCAAAATACCAATCGACATCACAGCGGCCATAACGTAATAAGTATTACGCCAAGCTTCATAGCTATAAAATGCTTCTGTTGAACCAAAGTAATCTGCCAGATACAGAGCACCTGCCCCTGCTACAATCATCCCTATCCGATAACCTGCCACATACATCGCCGAAAGCGTAGGCTGCAGTGATGGCGGCGCTATCTCAATACGATACGCATCAATGACGATATCTTGCGTCGCCGAAGAAAACCCTAGCAATACGGCAGCAGCGGCCATAAAGACAAGCCCCTCCTCCGTGACTGGATTGAAACTACCCATCGCCAGTATGGCTATAACAATGAGCAGCTGCGCCATCACAATCCAAGCGCGACGCCGCCCCAGCCATTTAGTCATAAAGGGTACAGGAAGCGCATCGATAAGCGGTGCCCAAATAAACTTAAATGAATAGCCTAGAGCTGCCCAACTGAACATAGTAACCACGCTACGTTCTATCCCAGCCTCTCTTAACCAGAGCGAGAGGCTAGAAAATATAAGCAGAATAGGAATACCTGCTGAGAACCCTAAGAACAGTATTAAAATAGCGCGTGGGTCAAGATAGGCTTTGGTAGCCTCACCCCATGATTTTTTGGCGACAGGTGACTTTGATGGTGTGGAAGGTGGTATAGATTTGACAGCAGACATAACGATTTACCAAAGCTTAGGACAAAGAACACCACAGAACGTGACTTTTATTATCTATTTATCATTAATAAAAATACTAGAAAAACGATAAAAGTGGCTCGCACTGCGTAAGAGAAATACGGCTTACTGCAAAATTTAATTATGGTACTCGAGAACGGTTACTATGACTAGACTTTATGGCGATATATTTGCATTAAAACCTTTGTATAAGCATAAGCTGTTTTTTATCTATCACAGCCGTAACTCAATGTAGCTTAAGCTTGCTGAACATTATATTGTAGCGCTTTATTATGCTTAGAAAATCTTGATTTTGATAATAAAGATAGCAGCCTTTTCATTCATAAGCTTAACAATTGAGCGTCATTCAACTATTTTTAATTTTATAGACCATAGAGTTCTCGACTAAAAAGCTGTGCATATTCCAAAATAGTATAAATAGATAGCTATCTAGTATATACAAGAATAATAGCTTTGTTCTAAACTAAGTACTTGTGATATTTAAGGGTTTTTATTTAAGGGATACTCATGGCAATCGATGTAGTGGTGAATCAGCGACACTTACAAATTCAGCTCAAGCAGCTTGAGACCGTATGGCACACTGTCATCAACGGCTATAACTTAAGCCAAGCGGCAACCGTCCTACATACCAGTCAATCCAGTTTGTCCAAGCACATTGCTGCGCTTGAAAATCAGCTGAAGACCGAAGTTTTTATCCGTCAAGGCAAACGCTTGACCGGTCTGACTACTATGGGCACCGCACTACTACCGCATATCGAAGCTATCTTTGCTGAGATTCGCACTATTGAGAATTTGAGCCTTGATTTCAACAACCCCAATACCGGTACTTTGACCATTGCCACCACCCATACGCAGGCGCGTTATGTGCTGCCCCATGTGGTGAAAGAATTCAAAGAACGCTTTCCCAAGGTGAATTTGATTTTGCAACAAGCCGACCCTGAGACTATTGCGCAGATGGTGATCCGTGGACAGGCCGATATCGGTATCGCTACTGAATCTTTATTACATAATGATTATCTACGCTGCCATCGCTACTATGATTGGACCCATCGCATTATTGTGCCAAAAGATCATGAGCTCGCTGAGCTTGAGAATATAGACTTGCCGACGCTCGCAAGTTATCCCATTGTTACTTATCATGGCGGCTTTACCGGTCGTGGCACGATTGACAAAGCATTTAGTGATGCAGGTCTTGAGCCTGATATCGTGCTATCTGCTCTAGATGCTGACGTGATTAGCACCTATGTCGGTCTAGGCTTAGGAGTTGGTATTATCGCTGAAATGGCCTTTGAGCCGAGCCATTATCATAACCTTACTGCTATTCCAGTAGATCACTTCGGCCGCTTTACCAGTTGGATGGCAGTGCGTGATGACGCTGAGATTCGTCAATATGGTCGCGCCTTTATGGAGCTTTGCCAACAGCAGTTTGATCATTAAAACGCCATTTAGTCATAGCGTTTTGTTATCCTTATTTACACAGCCCTTTATAAAGCTATATTTCACCCCATTATATTATCTATCAAGCGTTTAACCTTTTATAAACAGCTACTAAAATTAAAAAATAACACTGCTGGAAGGTTTAATAATGCTTATTACTCATAAATAATAGGTGACTTATGAACAATGTTAATACTACTACTATCCCTGTATCCTTTTTAGATCTAGCTCCCGTGCCTACTGGCCAAACCATCGCTGATGGCATCGCGCAAACAGTAGAAATCGCGCAAAAAGCGGAAGACGTCGGTTTTAACCGCTATTGGATGGCAGAACATCACAATATGGCCGGTATTGCTAGCGCTGCAACCTCAGTATTACTGTCCCATATCGGTAGTCAGACTGAACGTCTGCGCATTGGTGCAGGCGGCATTATGCTACCCAATCACGCGCCTTTAGTGGTTGCTGAGCAGTTCGGTACTCTTCAAGCTTTATATGGTGATCGTATTGACTTAGGTTTAGGCCGTGCACCTGGTACGGATGGCGCAACTTTTCAGGCGTTACGTCGACAAATGAAGGATGCAGAGCGCTTTCCACAAGATGTGCAAGAGCTGATGTATTTCTTGAGTAATGATACTAGTAATAGTCCGGTACAAGCCTTTCCAGGCGCTGGGTCTAATGTACCTATTTGGATCTTAGGCTCGTCCCTATTTGGCGCGACCTTAGCAGCGCACTTGGGTCTACCGTACGTTTTCGCTTCGCACTTTGCCCCGCAAATGCTCGCTCAAGCTATCGATGCTTACCGCAAAAACTTTAAACCTTCGGCATATCTCGATAAGCCTTATGTGATGCTAGCGGCTAACCTTTTACTGGCTGATGATGACGAAACCGCGCATTATCATTTCACCTCCGCTCAGCAGAGCTTTGTACGCTTGCGCCGCGGTGAAAAAGGACAAATGCCAAAACCTGTTGCCGATATGAACACTATATGGAGTCCAGCAGAAAAGGCGATGGTTGATGGTGCTTTATCAGTGTCATTTATAGGTTCAGTAGAAACGGTTAAGCCCAAACTTGCCGCATTCATTGATAAATATCAGCCTGATGAATTGATTGTCACTGCTAACGTTTATGATCAAGCAGCGCGTTTGCGTTCACTAGAATTAACACCTTCTCTAAACTTGTTTACTTTACAATCTACTGGTATGCCCGCATAATTATTATTAAATAATAACTGGATTATTGACATGGAAGCCACTCCTGTAATCGCTGCGTCGCTTTTTATTGGAAGCTCTATATTTTTATATATCGTCGCTTTAATCATAGTTTTAGGGATATTTGGCTACCTCACTTATCGAGTAAGTCCTAAAGGTAAAGCGCGCCGAGAGGCAAGACGTAATAAACGCCATTAAAAAGCGCTAGATTTTAACTATTGAATGCAAACTATTAGGCATAAATAAAAACCTCCTACTTTATCGAGTAGGAGGTTTTTTGTTTTTAACTAAATACACTCTGTCAATTGAGTGATCACATCAACCCTAGCGCTCGCAATATAGCCGCGCCAATTGCCATAGCGAAAAGTCCTACTACCGTAGTAAATGCCAAGATATTGGCCGCTAAGATATCATTGCCGCCCATCGCTTTGACCATTACATAACTAGCTGCTGCCGTAGGCGACGCTACCATGAGAAATAATACGCCCATATGCACGCCTGTCAAACCAAAGGCCAAACCAACTGCAATCGCTAGTAAAGGGGCAATAATAATGCGACCAATACTGGCCTGCATCGATAGCCCAGACAAACTAAGCATAGCTTTTAAGTTAATACTAGCACCCGCGCAAATCAGCGCTAGAGGCAGCGCCACTGCGGCTAGCAAATCGCCAGTAGTATGAATGACCTTAGGGATCAGCGGCAGCGGTAAAGCTTTATAAATAAAAGCGGCTAATAAAGCTAAAATAAGCGGGTTGGTAAATACCTTTTTTAATACCATTAGGCTACGGCTGAGTCGAGTATCATCAACACTTTTTGAGATTCGGCTCAAGGTTATAACCGCTAGGATATTAAACAAGATAGTCACGATGCCCATATAGACGGCACCAATACTTAAGCCTATAGCACCATAGGCATTGGCAACGGTAGCTAAGCCGATAATCGCCATGTTGCTACGAAATATGCCCTGAACGAAAACGCCTTGATCGGCTATTTCAGTAATAAAGCGCTTGGCATATAGTTCGGCACCAATGAACAAAATAAAAGTGACGACTATGCCAGCGCTAATCAGCGTGACTTGCTTGCCATAATCGACTTCGCTATCGACAACGCTGAAGAATAGCAAGGCTGGCAAGCAGTAATTGAAAACGAAATAAGAAGCTTGATCGATAAACGCTTGGCTCACTTGCCCGCGTTTTTTCATAAAAAAACCCAACCCCATAAGGAAAAGGTTGGGTAATACAATAGTAATAGCAAAAATAATAGCAGCGGTCATAAGTGACTCAAATTAGGGAAACTTTTAAGTAAAGCTGTTTATGACTCCAATGCCGCTTTGGCTTTTTTCTGTTTTTTAACCGTCATCGCTAACAGCTGGATGGCGGCAGGGGTCACGCCACTAACGCGGCCTGCTTGCGCTAAAGTTGCTGGACGCACCTTACTAAGTTTCTGTACAATCTCATTAGATAAACCAGAGACGATATTATAATCAAAGTCTAGCGGTAGCGCGGTATTCTCTAGACGCTTCATCTGCTCGATGTCCTCCAATTGACGATCGATGTAACCGGCATATTTGACTGAAATTTCAATCTGCTCGCCGACTTGGGTATCAACCTTTGAATCAGTAATAGCGGCAATATCAGCAAAGTTAATTTGCGGGCGCTTAAGCAAATCATAAGCGGTAGCTTCCTTAGATAACACCTCGCCTGTTTGCTCAGCGACTTGCTTACCTAAATCGTTGCCAGGCGTTGCCCACATGTCTTTAAGACGCGCCGATTCACTAGCTATCGCGTTCATTTTTTCTTCGTAAGCTTGCCAACGTTCGTCATCAACTAAGCCTAGTTTTCGACCGGTTTCTGTCAAACGTTGATCGGCATTATCTTCGCGCAACAAGAGACGATATTCAGCACGACTGGTAAACATCCGATACGGCTCAGTAGTGCCATGAGTAATCAGATCATCAACTAACACCCCTAAATAAGCCTCATCACGGCGCGGCGTCCAAGTGTCATAATCCTTGTTATTAGTGGTTTCCAAAGCCGCATTGGTTCCTGCCAGCAAGCCTTGAACCCCTGCCTCTTCGTAACCGGTGGTACCGTTGATTTGACCCGCGAAATACAGACCGTCTATCGACTTAGTTTCAAGCGTAGGTTTGAGATTTTGTGGATCGAAGTAATCATACTCAATCGCATAACCTGGACGAGTAATATGGGCGTTCTCTAAGCCTTTCATACTATGAATAAAGTCTAACTGTACATCGAACGGCAAGCTAGTTGAGATACCATTTGGATAAAGCTCATGAGTGGTTAGACCTTCCGGCTCAATAAATATTTGATGACTGTCTTTATCGGCGAAGCGATGGATTTTATCTTCAATTGAGGGACAATACCGTGGGCCAACGCCCTCAATTTTGCCAGAGAACATCGGTGAGCGATCTAGGTTTTCGCGGATAATGTCATGAGTACGTGCATTGGTATGAGTAATATAGCAATTAACCTGCTCAGGATGCATGTCAACATTGCCCATATAGCTCATTACTGGTAACGGCGTGTCTCCAGGCTGCACCGTCATCACACTAAAATCAACGCTACGGGCATCGATACGCGCCGGCGTGCCTGTTTTTAGGCGACCTACGGGTAGTTTTAATTCACGTAAACGATCGGCAAGCTTAATAGAAGGCTGATCCCCTGCGCGTCCGCCTTTTGAGTTTTCAAGGCCGATATGAATGACTCCGCCTAAGAAAGTACCTGAGGTCAAGATCACCGTTTCGGTCTTAAAGATAATACCGGTTGCGCTAACAACTGCCGTCGCTCGACCATTCTCGACTAAGATGTCATCGGCGCCTTGCTGAAACAGATCAAGATTAGGCTGATTCTCTAGCGTATGACGAATAGCGGCTTTATATAGGATGCGATCTGCTTGCGCACGTGTCGCCCGAACTGCCGCGCCTTTACGACTATTCAATACGCGAAACTGAATACCGGCTTTATCAGTAGCTAATGCCATAGCGCCGCCTAACGCATCAATCTCACGCACTAGATGCGACTTACCGATACCGCCAATAGCTGGGTTACAGCTCATTTGACCTAAAGTTTCGATGTTATGCGTCAATAGCAAGGTTTGCGCACCCATACGCGCCGCAGCCAAAGCCGCTTCGGTACCAGCATGACCACCACCGATCACTACTACGTCGTAAGTTTTTGGGTATTGCATTTGAGCCTCGCTTGACGTTTAGAGTCAATTTTAAAAACGGATGTAAAGTTAATGAACAATAAAAATTTGCTTAGTAAAAAAGCAGGGGCTAATTATAACAATTTTTGCTTGTTATTAATATTAGTCATTATTGCTAGGTTTACCCTGACTCTATTTACCTTGACTCAGAGGCACGACACGATCAGATTGACCACTAGCTAGCATATGCTGACTACCATAACCGTCGGGATTGATTTGCAGATAAGCGTTCATCTGACCGATAGCTTCGCCGTCATCACTCATCAAAATCTTCGACTTAATAAGCTCAACAGGCGGTAGTGGCAAGTTCTTTAGCAAGGCTAAAAGCTGATCATTATCGCCTTTGTTAACGACTAATTCGATAAGCTGTCGGGCATCAATAGGCAAGTCTGGCGTGTTCTGAGCTAATAATGCTAAATGATAAGCCCCTGCCGCATCTTGATCGGCGACAATACGGCGCTCAATAGCTAAATAAGTCGGCTCAGTAGCACCGCCCGCTACACTAAGCTGATGAATACATCTCAACGCCGAATTTGCCTCATTATCAGCCATCTCAATAATTCGCGTTGATTCATTCTTTAGATGCTCGCGACGTTTTTCTAAAGCAGCATTTTCATGAGCTTCTGTGTCCATAACTTGTGGTTCTGTTGGTTGCTGGTTCATAGTAGCCTCTTATTATTTATATGACATTATTTATATAACTATGCAGCCATATATGGGGATAAATACCACAAAAACAACAAAGCCTGAGTCAGCAACTATTAGCTCACTCAGGCTTTTTTAGGCTTAGCTCATAACCTTCAGACTTATAATTTTATCTTATAGTCTTATAAAGTTATTAAGCAGCAGGGCTATTGGCTTCAACTAATGGCTTAAGCTCGCCTGATTGATACATTTGCAGAATAATGTCTGAGCCGCCCATCAATTCACCATCAATCCATAGCTGCGGGAAAGTTGGCCAATTAGCAACTTTAGGTAGAGTCGCGCGAATCTCTGGGTTTTCTAAGATATTAACAAAAGCAAAGGGACGACCGATTTGCGTTAACACTTCGATAGAACGCGCTGAAAAACCACACTGCGGAAACTGCGGGGTGCCTTTCATATAAAGAATAACTTTATTATCTTTGATCTGATCACGGATCAACTGTTCTACATCATTGGCAGCAGTATTTGGGGTTGACTCGCTCATAAAAACTCCTATTGATAATCTATTTGTGGTTTAGAAACTTAATGCTTATATCTAGCACTTAATGGCAAAAAACTAAGACATAATTATTTGAATAATATAATGCTAATTACATGGGGTAGAGATAACCTTATTACAAGTAGATGGTATATCACTTAGACAATTAGCAGTTATTTGAGAGTCTTGACTGATAGCGCTACTTTATACTTTTGGCACTAACAATACCACAGCATTGGCCATAATGCCCTCTTGGCGGCCGGTAAAGCCTAACTTCTCAGTAGTAGTAGCTTTGACACTGATATTAGTAATATCGGTTTGCAAATCGCTCGCAATATTAGCACGCATCGCCTGATTATGCGGAGCAAGCTTTGGACGCTCACACATCACGGTAATATCCGCGTTGCCCAAAGTATAACCGGCCTCGAGCACCTTGCCATAGACGTAACGCAGTAATATTCGCGAATCTAGACCGGAATTTGCGCTATCTGTATCAGGAAAATGCTGACCAATATCACCAAGCGCTAAAGCCCCTAGTAAAGCATCGGCGAGCGCATGTAAAACCACATCGCCATCCGAATGCGCCAGCAAGCTATGGGTATGCTCAATCGGCACGCCTGCTAGTATAACGTATTGCTGCTGCTCACCATTATTGTGAAAAGCATGAACGTCAATACCTTGACCAATTTTTATCATAAGTCTTACTTCCAATTGTCCAAAGTGAGTTAA
>CBETCF010000015.1:0-18928 GCA_965534785.1 uncultured Psychrobacter sp. | reverse complement strand
TTGATGAGTAAGTCTTCGATAAATCAATACTTGCTGAATCTATCAGTGAGTCCTCTATACCATTATGCAAATCAGCCACGGTTGGCGCTGACTCTACAGCGGATGCTGACTGATCGAGCGCTGCTACTAAGCACACTTCGCTTAGATAAGGTAAGCGCTCAAACACCAATGGCAAATAGCTAACCGCCATACCTTGCTGCGGCGATTGACGTAATAACGTGGTCTGTGCGTCTTGATACATGACTACTTGCTGTCCGGCGCCTTCTTCTGGCACTGGCAATAACAAAAAATCAGGCAGCAGCGCGCTAATACTAAAACCTGCCAATATAGCGCTTTGTTGCCATGATTCGATATCATCTTTCGCTAACGCATAAAGATGATGACTACTACCATAGCTCTGTTGGCGCACGGTTAATTGTTCAACCGCAGTGATCGAGCTTTCTTCAAATAAATACTGCTTGCCGCTATCCCCTAACTGTTTTAATTGACTGGCACTCAGCTGAGTATCTACCTGTAGCAGGTGAGTTGAAGGAAAATACAGGCATAACTTCTTATCTCTGCCAGGTTTGCTACCGGACTTATAGCCATAATAGTCATTATAGCTCTCTTGCAACTGCTGCCAACCGCTTAGCGCTTGCCACTGCTTAGCGGCAGCTTGCCAAACTAATAGCGGGCTATGTTGAGCTCTCAACCAGACGTGTAACAATAGAGAAGTCCTTAAGTCATCAGCCCATTAAGGCCTATTTATCGATCAAAACATGGTTTCATCAAGGTTAATGTATCAAGGCTGCTGCGGTACAAAGCGATCGATTTCTTTCGCCATACCTGACATTACAAATTCCATCTCAAACACTCGTGCTTCTGCTAGCGAAAACGCTTCAGGACTGTCGCCGGTTAATAAGCTGGCAAGATTGGCAATAATAGACATATGACAGACCACTACTAGACATTGCGCTTCGATATGTCCAAGCTCAATCAAGGCGGCATTAGCATCATCTTCTGGAGTAATATTATCTTGAACACTAGCTGGTATATCGTCTACAAACACCTCAGCAGCACGCGCTTGCAATTCGGCTAGCGTCTGCTGAGCTCTATCATAAGGACTGACAACGAAATGATCAGGATGATAATGTTCCATAATATAATCAGCGGTTTGCGCCGCTTGCTGATGACCATAGTCAGTTAATTGACGAGCGCTATCGGGATGGGTGTAATCTGCCGCTTGCCCATGGCGCATAAGTATCATTTTCATAATAATCCTTTATCTATCCTCTAAATTAACGGAACATAGCTATTACAGCGTGCTACTGGTATAAATTTTTCTTGCGTGCTGCGTCTCCAGAGGCTGCATAAAATTCATCCCAGTAGCACTGGTTTTATTTTATACTGGCTCGCCTATCTCTTACCCACTCTAAAACAGCAATAACGGCTATAGCTTTATTTAGCGTTGCTGTCATTGCTATTGTCTTCATCACTGTCATCGCTAGCGGCATTCATTTGCGCGGTTAATGAGGCATTGCTATGGTCGTGCGGCATAACAAATTCGACGTCACTGCGAAAGCCTGCTTCCATTAGATGCAGCGCGACACCTAATGCCGCTTTATCTTCATAAATGACCGCATACAGCGCGTGAGTAATAGGCATATAAATACCCATCTTACTCGCCTTCTCGTGCACTTGCTGAATGGTATTGACTCCTTCCGCCGTTTGCCCTAGCTTTTTGACCGCGGCATCAATACTCATACCTCGTCCTAGCATATTACCGATGCGGTAGTTTCGACTCAGCTCAGAGCTACAAGTGGCATAGAGATCGCCTACACCTGACAGCCCTAAAAAGGTTAGCGGATTGGCGCCTTCCTCTAGTCCAAAACGGCTCATCTCAGCCAATGCCCGTGTAAGTAACATTGCTTTGGTATTTTCGCCAACGTCATAAGCTGCTGCCATACCCATGGCAATAGCGTAGATGTTTTTCAGCGCACCACCAAGCTCAACACCGCGAATATCATCACTAGCAAACACTCGGAAGAAAGCACTATGTAGCGCCGCTTGTACCGCATGACGCAAAGGCTCCGACTCACTAGCTATAACAGTAGCTGACGGCATATTCTTCATGATTTCAACCGCCAAGTTAGGCCCTGACATCACGCCAAAATTGACCTCTGGCAGCTCGTCTTTGATGATATCGCTCATCATCGCAAAAGTATCTTTTTCCATGCCTTTAGTTAGTGAAACAATAGACTGACCGCTAATAAACGGCTTAATGTTCTTGAGAGTTTCTCGAAAGGCAGAGCTTGGCACCGCTAAGAAAATAATATCCTTATCTTTAACCGCGCTTTCTAGCTCATAACTATACTTTAGACGATCATCAAGCTTATAACCTGGCAGATACTTCTTATTCATCTGCAGCTTTGCCATCGAATTAACGGTACGCTTATTGCGCACCCAAAGCGTGGTATCGCAGCCGTTGCGAGCGGCTAGGTTTGCCATTGCTGTACCGAAACTACCGCCGCCTAAAACAGCCAGACGTATCTTTGCTGGGTTTTTATGTATTTGATCCATATTTTTGGCTACCGCCGCCTCAACTTTACTAGGATTTAATTTTTTACGACCAAAGCCTGATTTTGCGGCTCGATCAAGGATACTAGCTAGCAGACCACTTGGTTTGGCTTCATTGATATCATGATCAGAGTTTAGCTGCTCATCAGTCGTAGCTTCAGTCTCAGGGCTGTCACTCTTGGAAGTGGCAACACTATCATTACGTTTTGCCTTTTTATTTGACTTAAGCGGTTTATTATTATCGTTGTTAGCAGAGCTGGTCATAGACTTATATCCGTATTAAAAATACTTAAAATATCAACAGAGCCACTAATGCTAGCTCTAAGACTCAAAGCGTAGTAGCGGTTCAATATCCATGGGTTTACGACGAGGATTTTTTTTGGGGCTGGTGCCAGTATAAACAAAAGCGGTCACATAATCATCATCGGCAATACCAAAATAAGACTTTACTGCCGGTTCATTGCACAAAAGACCAGTGCGCCATACGGTGCTGAACCCTTGCGCCATTAACGCTAATAATAAGTTTTGTACCGCGGCTCCAGCACTTAGCATCTGCTCAAAAGGAGGTACTTTTTCGTGCTCTTGCATTTTTGTCACAACGGTAATAATAACTGGCGCGCGCATCGGTAGATTAGCGGTTTTATGCCGGGTTTTATCAGATAGCTTATCGCCTTCTCTAGCGGCTTGTGCGTCTGCTGCCTCAAGTAATGCTTGACCAAGCTGCTTGCGCGCCTCGCCTTCAGTAACGATAAAGCGCCAAGGACGTAGCTTTTTATGGTCTGGCGCTGTTGCTGCGCAACCAATCGCCGTTCTAATTTGCTCATGAGTAGGAGCAGGCTCTTGTAGATTGCCGATAGTGCGTCTAGACTTAATCCATCCAATTAGCTGCTCAGCGCTGACAGCCATGCTCTCACTAAAGCCTGTTTCGTATAACTGCTCTTCATCTTCAATATTGCCATCTTCAGCATCATCGCCTTCAAAATTGGTATCTGCTGTTGTTGGCATGTCTTGCTCGTCTTCTTCGGTAATTAATCGCTCTTTAGAAGTGCTCATCTATCGTCCTTTTTTATTCATCCATTATTATAATTGTTGTCATCCTATCGAATTGGTTTTACCCTTTTATAACGCTATGTTGTGTCTAGTGCGCAGGCAGTAGTGAATGAGTCAGCTCTTAGTATCTAGCTACTACACCCATAAGCTTAAGCACTTAAGCGACATCATCAAGACGATGTTTCATTTTCAAATAATCCTCTGATTGCATCTCTAGCAAACGCGAACGTGTCCGTTCAATCTCAAAGGCTAACTTCTCGCCTTGGTATAGTTCAAGAATAGACTGCTCAGCACGCACCAAAAGTTTGACTCGGCGATCATAAAACTCGTCAACCAAATAGACGAATCGACGCGTTGGATCACGTAGGTCATCATCTAGTGCTGGTACGGCATTGATCAAAACAGTGCTAAAACGATTGGCAATTTCAATGAAATCTGCGGCTGAACGCGGCTGCATACATAAGTGACGGAAATCACAAAATAAGATATCTTCTGTGCGCGCATTTATTTTTATCTCACGACCATTGACCGTGATAGGTTCGCTACTGATTTTAAGGTTATTCGATAAACTAGCAAAGCGGTTGGCTAGCCAATTATGATTTTCTCGGGTCATTGGCGACTTGTAAAGCTCTGCTTGCTGCAAAACTCGTAGACGATAATCAATGCCAGAATCAATATTCATGACCGTACAATGCGTTTCAACTTCTTTAATAGCTGGCATAAAACGATCACGATGTAGACCATCTTTATATAGACCTGCCGGCTCAATGTTTGAGGTAGCTACCAAAGTAACTCCGCGATTAAACAGCATAGTAAATAAGTCGCCCAATATCATCGCATCAGAGACGTTGGAGACAAAAAACTCATCAAAGCAAATAATCACCGCTTCGTTATAGATAATATCAGCGACTTTTTCTAAGGGATCACTTTGCCCTTGTAGCTGATTGAGCTCTTTGTGTACTCGCTGCATAAAGTGATGGAAATGTTGACGCATCTTACGCTCGATAGTTAGCGAGTCGTAAAACATATCCATCATCCAAGTCTTACCACGACCGACACCGCCCCACATATACAAGCCTTTCGGCGCAGCGGGTTTAGCTTTAAAAAATCCGAAAAAACCTTTCTTTTCTTCGACCGTATTAGTGAGTTGATGATAAAGATCATCAAGATAGCTCATGGCTATAAATTGCTGTTCATCTCGGGTAAAGTCATCAGAGCTGACGGCTTGCTCATAGCGCTGCAATGGAGATAATCTCATAATACGACTCATCATTTAACAAAACAAAAATAGGTGTTGCAACCGTCTATCCTTATTAGCTTATGTCTTTTACACTGAGACAATAAGGAGGGATGCGTCAGAATGAGTGATATTCAATTGTTTATAGCTGAAAACTTAGGCTTGATAAACATCTTTCATTCTCTAGGCCAACACGGCTAAGGTTTTAACTGATAAGGTCATCAATAGCGACCTCACTATAGCTCATCTAAAACTATTATATAGTACATTACTCTTTATTCTTACACTGATACTTGCATTGATAGTGCTGATAGTCAATATTATGAACAGCAAACTTTAAATCGTAGAACTATGCTGCTCTAATAGCTTCTTTAATTCGGATAAGCGTCCGTGGAAAAAGTGTCCGGCACCTTCTATAACGCTGACTTCGATACCCAAACGCTCCGCAAAAGCCTGCATATTGTCAGGGGAGATGACTTCATCAGCATCGCCATAGATCTCAAAAGTCTTGTCAATGGGCAAGCTAATATGCTCACTAGCGTTTTTCTCAATTGACGGTGAAATAAGCGCCACATTTGCAATCTCAAAATCGCTCAAACCCCAAACATGCGGCGATACTAGCATTTGCTCAGCCACTCGTGCGGTCACGTAACCGCCAAAAGAGAAGCCGCCTAACCATAGCTTGCGCGCGTTGGTTTGCCCCGCAATCCATTGTAGCACGGTCATTGCGTCGACAACTTCACCTTCGGCATAATCATGCTCGCCAGACGATTGCCCTACTCCGCGAAAGTTGAAACGCACCACATGCATACCCTTATCACGGGCGAAACGATACATAGTAGTCACTACTTTATTATTCATCGTTCCCTCAAAAAGCGGATTGGGATGACATAATAGCGCTACGGTATCGGTATTAGGATCGCAAGGATTATCTTGCTGCCAAAGCGCATCGACTTCTAGTACACCGGCAGGAGCGGGAATTAAGGTCATAATAATAACTATCAATTGAAAAGGTGATGTCAATTATCCTAGAATTAAGTTATATTTCAAGTCATTTGCTGTTTCAATATTATTGACCTCAGAATAACAGAGTTCAGATAATAGAGAGCAGAAACAGTGCACACATTAAGCTCCTAGACGTTAGCATTACAGATAGGGTAACTTTGTAAGACTTATTAAATAAGGTTACTCTATTAGGGTATTTCAATAAGGTCACTATACCGTTAACTAGTGCCTTAATATCATTAAACTTGAACCACTTATAGGAAAGGATTGCCCCATGAATAGTTTTAGTACTAAATTTCTCAGTAATGGTAATATGATAAAAACAGCCTCTATGGCAGCGACAATGGTAGCGGCAATAGCTTTGAGCGCTTGTCAAAGCACTCCTTCATCGCCTGTCATTCAACGTGCTGACTCTACCTACGAGACTACTGGACTTGGCGATACCAAGATTCAAGCGCAACAAAATGCTATCAATAGTGCTAATAAAACTTGTCGTAGCAGACAGGTCATCGTGGTCAAAGATACGGTCAAATATAATGGTATTTTGAATGAACGTACGGGTCGTATGGTCGGACAAGCCGGCGCTGTAATAGGAAGTATATTTGGAACTGGCTCTCCTGAATTGTCGCGTAACGATGATTATGAATATACTATTAACTTTCGCTGTCAGTAAACCGCTTCCATTAATTTGCAAAGCTTACTTAGAAATGAATAAACTCAATGCACTAAAGTAATATTAAGCCAAAAGTTAAGAGAGAAACTTATCTCTTATGACTATTGGCTTTTTTATATTAATTCTGCTTAGCTAGCGAGGATATTTTCAGGTAAAGTAGACTTCTTAAAAACAATAGCTACTATGCTCCTTCATATTTTATTTAATTACCTTTAACCCTTGGTCTGATTCTATGCGCAAACCTAATCTTGCTAACCTTAAGCAAGCTAATAATAAGACAATAGCACCTGCCAAAGACTTAGCCACTTTAGAAGCAGAACTGGCTGAAATCGAAGGCAGTCTTGAGAATAATCTTGAAGATACGGTGCTGCGTCTAAGTGACTATTTGGCTGCTGTTGAGATGGTGGTGAAGCAGACCTTTGAGCACCGAGTTTGGGTCAAAGCTGAGATTCGCAATCTATCTAGTAAAGGTGGCCACTATTACTTTGAATTGGCCGAAAAAGATGACGATGGCAAAGTAGTTGCTAGCTGCCGTGGTAATTTATGGCGTTTTAAAGCTTCACGTGTACTCGCCAAGTTTGAACGCGCTACCGGTATGCCACTTGAGCGTGATTTGACGGTACTACTCAAAGTGTCGGCGAGCTTTCATGCCCAATACGGCTTTGCTCTGACTATTGAAGATATCGATCCGAGCTATACGCTAGGTGATTTGGCACGGCAATACGCGCAAATGGTCGATCGCCTGACGGGCGAAGGCTTGATGCATCTAAATCAGCAACTGCCCTCTCCTTTCGATATTGAACACGTTATTGTCATTGCTCCAGAAAAAGCGGCAGGATTAGGCGACTTTCAAGCCGATGCCAATCGTTTGGCTGATACTGGCGCTTGTCAATTTCACTATCATAATGCGACCTTTCAGGGCAATCATGCGCCAAGCGAAATTCGCCAAGCTATTGTCAGTGCGCAGCAGCAATTCTTTGACACTTATCAGCGTTTACCAGATTTATTAGTGATTATTCGCGGTGGCGGTGCGGTTGGTGATTTGGCCTATCTCAATGATTATGAATTGGCGGCTTTGGTCGCTGAGCAGCCGGTACCGGTTTGGGTAGGTATCGGTCATGAACGAGACAAAGTTATCTTAGATGAAGTGGCGCATACGAGCTTTGATACACCATCGAAAGTAATTGCAGCAATTATCGCGCATCTAGCCAACTTAGTGACGCAAACTTTAACTTTTCAAGCACAGATTAAGCAAGCAGCCCAGCGTCAATTGAAAACTGCTGAGCAACAAACGATTAGGCAACTTAGCCAATTGCAATCGCAAACTATAGGACAATTAACCGCCCTACAAAAAGATAGTGATTACGCTTGGCAAAGCATTCAGCAAAGCGCCAAGCGTCAAGTCAAACAAGCAGTAAGAATAACTAGCGATTGGCAGAGTCAAATTAAAGAAGCGGCTCAGCAGCAATTAACGACGGCTAATATTGAAGCTACTAGCCAAAAAAAAATGATTATGCATAGTGCCGGGCAGCAACTGGTACAAGCTCAGCGAGAAAGCGAACATCTACGTGATATTGTGCTGCTACATCGACCGACACG
Source organism: uncultured Psychrobacter sp. (assembly GCA_965534785.1). Classification (GTDB taxonomy): domain Bacteria; phylum Pseudomonadota; class Gammaproteobacteria; order Pseudomonadales; family Moraxellaceae; genus Psychrobacter. Next base: position 10,808 of record CBETCF010000015.1, on the reverse strand, counting down.
CGTACTTAAGCAAGGCTATAGCATGCTAATGGATCATAGAGGCAAACAGATATTAACTAGTAGCGCTCAACTTTATGCTGAACAAACTATTAAAATCGTGCTCAAAGATGGGCAAGCGACTGCGCAGATATTGGAAGTTAGCAGCACTGTTTAAGATTTTATAGGCTAGTACTTTAAATTGAGCGGTAGTTGTTCAAACTTAGTAAATAACGAAATTCTATTTAAAGAATTTCACTTGCAAAGCTGAAATTGCAGTGCAATTTTTTAACGCTTTTCAGCCCCGCGCACCATTTAATATAACAAACTTAAAAATACATTTACAAAACAAGTTTTAAAATCAAAATTAAGGAAACCCTATGACTACCCCTACTCGCAAACGTAAAAAAGCCGCCCCAAAAACTTTTAAGGCGGCCTATGATATTCTAAAAACTAATGCTGCTGAATTACAACAGCAAGATGAGCCGGATATTGATAATTTGATGACCACAGTGGAAGAGTCTATCGCCGCTTATCGCGTCTGCGAAACCCGTATCAATGCGGTTCAGCAAGCTTTAGATGCCGCTTTTGCTGAAGAGGAAGCTATTCCTAAGACAGAGAGTTAATTTATTCAGGTTCATCAACTTCAAACACTTGGCGTAAATATGCTAAGTAAGTGTCGTTATTGATCATGGTTTTGCCTGGGCTATCAGATATTTTCGCTACGGGCTGGCCATTACATTCGACCAGTTTAAGAACAATATTTAATTGAGTTATCCCCATATCATTGGTTAAATTAGTACCTATGCCAAAACTAGTTCTGATACGATCTTTAAAATACTGATGCAGCTTCCACGCTTTTTCTAAATTTAAGCCGTCGCTGAAAGTAAGTATTTTTGTTTTTGGGTCAATCTTGAGTTTTTCATAGTGAGCAATAGCTTTATCGCCCCAAGCGTAAGGGTCGCCGCTATCGTGACGCAGACCATCAAAGAGCTTGGCAAAGTACAAGTCAAAATCGCGTAAGAACGCATCCATGCCGACTACATCAGTCAAGGCTATACCTAAATCACCGCGATATTCGTGCACCCATGCTTCTAACGCTGCCTTTTGTGAATCACGCAGACGTACATCTAATGCCTGAAAAGCTTGCATAAACTCATGTGCCATAGTGCCTATTGGCGTCATCTCTAGCGTCTTAGCTAGTAAGACGTTAGAAGTCCCACTAACGATGTTAGGTTGAGCTTGATGCAAAGTTTTTACTACATGTGCCTGCCAGCTCTTACTAAAGCGGCGACGGGTGCCAAAGTCAGCGACAATAAAAGGCGGTTTGTCACTATTATTACTATCTTGCTGCTCAGCATAGCGATGCAACAACGCCACTTTGTCTTGTAGGCGGCGCTGACCTTCTACTATGACTTCAGGGTTTGACAACGCATTAAAATATAATTCATTAACGATAGCTAAGACGAACACTTCAAAGAACATCGCTTGGATCATCGGTCCTTCGATATCAATAAGTAAGCGTCCTTTACTATCAGCACTGACCTTTATAAAACGACGCTTAAGCTGAAACAACTCTAAATAATCGACAAAATCTGAGCGCATAAAACGTAAAGTACGTAAATACTCTAGCTCATCAGGCAAAAACCGTAACTGGCATAAACTGTCTAACTGCTGCTCTAACGAATCTTTGATAGTTGCTAATGGATAAGCGGCATCATTATTATTACGACAGCGAAAGCGATAAACGCCATGGGTCTGTGGAAACTGATGCAGCATGGCTTGTAGCATAGTAAATTTGTACAAATCATTATCAAGCAAAGAGGTAATAATAGGATTGTAAGTAACGGTCATGCTATAACCTTAAAGTGAAATTATTTTAGTAATATAAAATTTAGCAGAGTAAGCAAAGGATTAAGTATAACGACATTATTAGGCCTTTGCTTACTTCCCTAACTATATTTATAGTTATTGATGGTTATAGCTACAAAACATTTACGATACCTTTACGATTTAATCAACTTCACTAGCGGCGCATAGCCCGATTGCGGCATTACGCTAACCGGAATAAACTGTAGCGCCCCGCCGTTGATACAATAGCGCAAACCGCCACGATCTTTGGGGCCATCAGGAAAAACGTGACCTAAATGCGAATCAGCTACCCGCGAGCGAATCTCAGTACGCACCATGTTATAGGACAAATCATCAAGCTCAGTAATCACTTGCTTATCGATAGGTTTAGTAAAGCTTGGCCAACCACAGCCGGACTGATATTTGTCAGTCGATAAGAATAACGGTTCGCCGCTAACCACATCGACATAAATACCGGGGGCAAATAAGTCATCATATTCGTGACTAAAGGCGCGCTCAGTACCGGCATCTTGAGTGATATTATATTGCTCTTTAGTTAAGGTGTTCTTCAATGCGCCCTTATCAAAAGCAGAGTAGCGTTTAGGATCTAAAGTCTCAGCAATGGTACTAACAGGAGCTAATTTAGTCGCTCTACTTTGGTTATTACCCGTTTCTTCTGGCTTGTCATCCGCTAAGCTTAAGTCGACGTGGCAGTAACCATTGGGGTTTTTGGCTAAATAATCTTGATGATACATCTCGGCTAAATAAAAGTTATCTAACTCTTCATTTTCAACCACGACAGCTTGCTTATATTTACTTTGTACGCGTTTTAGTGCCGCATCGATAATCGCTTTATCTTCCTTATCGGTATAGTAGACTCCTGAGCGATATTGCACACCGCGATCATTTCCTTGCTTATTTAGGCTAGTCGGATCGATCACGCGCAAGTAGTATTTCAGTAGCGTATCCAAATCTGTTTTATCAGCGTCATAGGTGACTTTTACCGCTTCTGCATGACCTGAACCGCGTATGACTTGCTCATAGCTTGGGTTGGCAGTATCGCCATTAGCGTATCCTGATACCGCATCGACGACACCATCCACACGCTCCATATAAGCTTCAACGCCCCAAAAACAGCCACCGGCTAAATAGATAGTACGAGTATTGATCGGCATACCTTTATCATTATAGTAAACGCCATCTTTTTGATTAATCGTTTCGATTTTAGGATTATTATCTAGTACTTGCGCTAGAGCAGGTTTAGCTTGGCCACTCTTTAGCTCAGCAAAGTCATTTTCCGCATTATCCGCCAAAGCATAGGCTTGCTCGGCTGAAATATTGCCCTTGACTAAATGCACTAAATTGCCTTTTTTATCCAGTATTGCCCAGCTCGGATAGACTTGTACGCCAAGGGTATTAATCAGCGTACCATCAGCGTCAGCTAACACGGGCAATTTAGGATAGTCCGCTTGAATTCCCCCATACCAACTAGCAAACTCGCCCTTTTCTTTTTCATTGAGATGCCCTGGACTGGCTACTGTGACTACATTTAGACCAGAAAATTTAGGATCAGTACGCCATTCTTCGGTCTCACCCAACGTCCCTAAACATAACGGGCACCAACTGGCCCAAAACTTAATGAGAGTTGGTTTATTAGGGTCGATAACCGCAGCACCATTGTTACCTAAGCCTTCAGTTAGCTGAGGTAGCGCTTGCATTTGCTTAAGCATGTCAGAGGGCAACATGTCACGTGAGCTCTTAACGCTACTGTTTTGATTATTCGCTTTGGTAATGCTGCCACTACTAGAGCTATTTTCAGCATTGCTCATTTGACCGCAGGCTAGTAATAATCCAGCACTTAATACCGTGGTCATACTAAAGGTGCTTACATTCTTGAGCCAACGTGGGTTTTTATTGGTCATGGTTGATCCTATTTATTCATATATTAATTTAGATAGAGTCTAAGTTTATTTTTGGACAAAGCTTTTTGCATGACTCTTTTGATAACAAAAGGTCATTATGTGTTAGGTATAGAACCTTAAAAATTTAATAAAAAACGATCAAAGACTGGAAGTTATTTAGGAATGCTATAAGCGCAATAAATTAAGGAGATTGCTGACTTGTCAAAACCGTCTAATCTAGATTAATAATACGAGTATTTAGAGTCGAAAACAATTAGCTAATGTTAATAATACTCTCGCTACATTAAGCTTATGTTAAGTAGCAAGTATGGAATATTAAAAAAGAGACTAGTCACGAGTATAGCCTAACCTGCAAACTTCATCTGCTATCGACTATAAGGCCATGCATTTAAGCCTCTATATAAAGTGACTTTAGTGCTTAGCACTCATAAACTGCGCCACGTAATCATCAGCAGGGTTATCTCGCAGCTCACTTGGCGTTCCGGTTTGTACCAAACGTCCGCCATTCAAGATGCTAATGCGCTGCCCCACTTTTATCGCCTCATCAATATCGTGGGTAATAAAGACGATTGTCTTATTAAGCCGAGCTTGTAGCTCCAAAAGCTGATCTTGGAGTTGGCCACGTATCAGCGGATCAAGCGCAGAGAAGGCCTCATCCATTAGCAGAATAGGATTATTAGTAGCCAAAGCGCGTGCTAAGCCGACTCGCTGCTGCATACCACCAGATAACTCATCAGGGTAACTATTTTCCAGATTAGGCAAGCCAACTTCATTAAGCCAATGTCGAGCAATATCATGACGCTCATTGACGCTCATTTTGCGCACGCGCAGACCATAAGCGACATTCTGAATAACGGTTAAATGCGGCATCAGCCCAAAATGCTGAAACACCATGCTGACGTTGTTTTGGCGATACTGCTGTAAACCTTTGTCATCAAGATCTAAGATATTGATTGCCGTATTAGCCGCTACGTCGCCAATCACTGAGCGATTGCTACTGCTGCTATTCAGCTTATGAGTGACGCTATTATCAATCTTAGTATCCACCCAGATTTTACCCGTAGTAGGGTCAATCAGCCTATTAAGATGACGTATCAAGGTTGATTTTCCTGAGCCCGAAAGCCCCATAATACAGTGTATCTCGCCCGCCTCTATCGCTAGATTGACATCATAAAGACCTACTGAATATCCGGTCTGTGCTTTGACATTATTACTATCCATACCCTCCGCTAGCAGAGCTAAAGCAGACTGCGCTTGTTTAGGGCTGGCGTTGTAGATCTTGCTAATATTCTCTAACTTAATATGATCCATCACTTTTCTCAATTTTTATTATAGCTGTCAATTAGTGAAGCCTACTCTGACTAGTCGTTTTAATTATTATCAAAAAAACTTAGCCAATGTTAGGACGTCGACCCTCTGCCTCTGCAATGGTTTTTTGCCGAGCTCGTTTGCCTTGACCGAAGGCTTGGCTAATACGGTCGATGATAATAGCAACAATGACAATCGCTGTGCCTGCTTGCAAACCTTGACCGATATTCAACGTTTGAATAGATTGCAATACGTCTTCGCCAAGACCTGGCGCGCCAATCATTGAAGCTAGTACTACCATAGCCAGTGACATCATTACTGCCTGATTGATACCAGCCATAATACTAGGCAAAGCTTGTGGTAATTTAATCCAGATCAGCAGCTGCCAATGTGTACTACCAAAGGAGCGACCAGCCTCTATCATCTCATGATTAACCTGTCTAATACCTAAAGTGGTCAAGCGAATGAGCGGTGGTAGCGCATAAATAATAGTGGCGAACAATGCAGGGACTTTACCGATTCCAAACAGCATCAGCACCGGTATCAAATAGACAAAGCTTGGCATGGTTTGCATAACATCAAGTATGGGAGTTATTATCTTGCGTAATAGCTGACTGCTCGACATGGCAATACCAATAGGAATACCGATGACTACGGTTACTAATACTGAGACAATTAGTAGCGCTAAAGTATCAATCAACGCGCCCCAAAGTCCAAAGGCCCCAATCAAAAACAGCCCCACTCCACAAGCAATAGCGAACCATATTTTGCGTACCCCAAACCAAGCCAGTATCGTCACTAGCGCAATAATTAACCAAGGCGGAATAACTGTTAATAAGCGCTCAATGGGCAGTAATAAATATGTCAGCGTTACGCTACTGATACTGCGGAACACTTCTCCGTAATCACGAACGACCGTCGCTAGCCCCTTATTTAGTGGAGTCTCAAGCGACCATTTTGGAAAGCTTGATGATAGACTCAACAAGTTGCCCGACTGAGTAGTATCATTCAGCGGCGAGTCAACGCTAGTATCACCAGCGCTAGCACCAGTTAAGCTAATCCCTAAATCACTAGCGAGCGCAGTAGCCGCTTCCTTCGACATCCATTTTTGCCAAATAGTAGGGTTTTCCTGTAAGAATAGTAACGCTTGTTCATCGCCGCTGCGTTTATTCTCGCTCATCTGCAAAATCGCACCATTGAGCTGATCGGGACTGAACTGTACTTTTTTAAAAGCTTCTGCCAACTCAGTATTACTATTAAGAAAGGGCGTGGAGACGGCAATAGCTAATGGCGACACCGGAAAACCAGTGACACAGTCAGAAGTACCGTTAGCTAACAATAAATCATCCCAACAGACTTTTTCATGCTCAGGAAACTCCAATGGCGCAAAGTCGTACTTAGCCATCAAACCTGTGGGCTGCCAGTAGTAGAATAATAAGGGTTTGCGCTGCTCAAAAGCAGAAGAGATTTCGGCATCAAGTGCTGCTCCCGTGCCGGGACTGGTAATGTTGAATAGACGATCTAAACCGGTGTTTTTAAGCAAGCGTACATTAAAGATTTCACAAGCCCAGCCTGCCGGACAGTTCATAAAGCGCGACTCACCTGGACTTTCTGGATCTTTAAATAGCTCAGCATATTTAGGCAGATCTTGATAACGACGAAGACCCGGATTATCATCCATCACATATTGAGGAACATACCAACCTTGAGTAGCACCGCCCTCTAAAGTATCGCCAATTATCGTCACTTTATTATCAGTAATAGCTTGCTCTAAAATCGGTGAGCGCCCTATCCACTGCTCGCCTATCACTTGAATATCATTTTGTAATAAGGCATTTTCAAGTGCTGGCCCAGCTCCTGGCACTTCTTCAACCGTGCAGCCATAACCACTCTCTGTGATGTATTTGAGTACACCAGTAGTGAATTGACCACTTTCCCATGTCAATGCCCCAAACTTGATAGGATTAGCACAAGCGGATGAAGCTGCGGCGGCAGCTGAGACAGACATAGAACATAGTAAAGAGCTTAATAATAATAAGCTTAAAGCTATCCATTGACGTATAAGACGCATAATAAATCCCGTTTATTATTGGAGCGATAGCCATTAATGAAAAATTAGAGCTATTACAGAAGGTAAAGTATTGGTCACTCATTCATGAAATGCTGGTTTTAAATATTATGTCGGACCTCAGGCCACTTTGACAGTTTTTTCAAAAAAATTGCGCTTATTTAAATAAGCGCAATTTTTTGATTAACAACGAATAAGTAGTTAAATGAATAGATGCTGCGGAAAACTATTTCAGCATGATACCCATAGCTCTTTTGAAGAAGCCACCATAAGGTGGTAATAGCAAGTTCAAGCCATTAACTTTGCTTTGGATAAAGATAGGCTTCATATGGCTTAAACGCTCAAATCCAGCCTGACCATGGTAAGCACCAGTACCCGAATGGCCAACGCCACCAAACGGTAAGTCATGTTGCACCACTTGCATCATCACCTCATTGATACATAAGCCGCCTGAAACGGTATGCGAGCGCACTTGATCTAGCTCATTCTGATCATCACCAAAAACGTACAAGGCTAAAGGACGCGGACGGGCATTCACATAGTCGATGGCATCCTCTAAAGTATCATAATGCACTAGCGGTAAAAGCGGTGCAAAGATCTCATTTTGCATCACTTCGCTCTCAGGATTTGGCTCACGGATAATAACCGGTGGCATCAAACGTGTGTCGATGTTAGCTTCAGCGTCGGTCAATGGATGAACGCCTTCGCCAGATAACTGATCCAGATACCCTTTGACACGCTTAAATTGTTGCACATTAATGATGCGTGAATAATCTGAGTTATCACTAATATTAGGATAGTGCTTATCCATCCACTCTTTGGCTAGGCTGATAAAGGCCTCATGATCTTTACGCGGTAGCAAGACATAGTCAGGAGCGACACAAGTTTGACCCGCATTGAGCGTTTTACCCATCATTACTCGGTTGACCGCCGCTGCAAGGTTAGCGCCTTCCAAGACGATTACTGGCGACTTACCGCCTAGCTCAAGGGTGACCGGCGTCAAGTTTGGCGCGGCAGCTGCCATGATTTTTTTGCCTACCGCAGTTGAGCCAGTATAGAGCAGATGATCAAAAGGCAGCTTGCTAAATTCTTCAGCAATATCGACCTCGCCTAATACGACACAGACCATATCAGGGGAGAAATAACGCGCGACAACCTCAGCAAAGGCTTGCGCAAACTTCGGCGCCGCTTCACTCATTTTTATCATAATACGGTTACCCGCGGCAAGTGCGTCAATCATTGGCCCGACCGCCAAAAATAACGGATAGTTCCAAGGTACCATAATACCGACCACCCCTAATGGCTGCGGCTGAATCTCATTGGTAGCGGGCATATATAAAGCTGAAATAGCAGCACGGCGTGGTTTCATCCACTTTTTACCATTCTTTTTGGCATGGCTAATACCAGTAAAGCTAGGAAATAGCTCGGCAAACTGGGTCTCAGACTCGCTACGATAGCCAAAGTCAGCACTAATAGCCTTAGTTAACAGCTCTTGACTATCCCTTAATAATAGCTCTAATTTATCGAGTTGCTCAGCACGCGTCATCCAATCATTAATAGGCTGATGACGGCTAAGCTTATGTAAGCGCGAAAACTGTGTTTGCATCTCCTCAATAGTTCTAGAGATACTAAGCGGTTTTTTGGGCTTGCTTACCATATGATCGCTGGTTTGCTCAATAATTTGATCATCAGCTTGGTAACTAGTCTGATTGTTATCTGTCATTGGTCGTCCTTGTCATTAATGCTAGAGTCAATATGCTCTAACGGGATGCTATCTAATGTAGCGCATTGATTCACCAATGAAAAGCACGTTTGACGGACTTATAGGTTCGCATATTGGTTTTTATGAGGCAGGTAATAAGTAACAATGACTATCTATTAAGCCTCTTGCCAAACTAATTTCGAATAAATTATTCAACACTTTAATAAGCCTTAGATCATTAGGATAATTTAGTCGACTCTCCAAAAAACTGCTACACTTATGCTCATTACTTAGCCTCACTATTATTTTCACAAAATCAGCTAGCCAGTTGGGTAGTCTGACGTCAAACCATACGGCCGAATCAATGTTAAAAATTAACGAGACGCTCATAAGCAGAACCTTGCATGCTGCTGACTATAATCCTACTAATGACGCTATGCGTGAGCGGATACTAGAGCGTATTGCGTTAAAAAAAGAGCAAGGCTTACGCACTCCTGATGAGCTTTGGATTGTCGATCATAACGATGTCTATACTTTAGGACAGGCTAGCAAAAAAGAGCATATCTTACAGCACACAGAGACTCCTATTATTCAGACTGATCGCGGTGGGCAAGTCACTTGGCATGGACATGGGCAATTGGTCATTTATTGGCTATTTGATTTAAATAGCTTAGATTGGAGCGTGCGTAATCTAGTCTCGCACGCCGAGCAAGCGCTAGAGGACGTTATCAATGAGTTATTGATTAGCCATTATAATAGAAATATATCTTCAAATTTCAATGCTAAAGCTCGCCGCGATGCGCCTGGCGTTTATATCTACTCAGACAGTCAAACCGCTCAGCCCGATGACGCTATTATGCTTGGCAAAATTGCCTCCTTAGGCTTTAAAATTAAGCATGGCTTTAGCTATCATGGCTTGGCACTAAACATTACCTGCGACTTAGCCGCTTTTAATGCTATTAACCCTTGTGGTTATGCTGGTATGCAAATGCTACGACTGGCAGATTTTGTGACTATGCCCGACTCTAATACCATGCTCGACCCTGATACTATGCTTGATCCTAAAAATAATGATCTAGATCATTCACTAAGCTATGAGCAAGTCACGCAGCAGCTCGTTGATAATATCGCTCGTCGTCATGCTGGTGATATTGCGCTGCGTCCGGTTTTACCTAAGTCGTAGATTGCATAATATCAGGCCGGCATCGACTTAAGGCAAACGAGAAAAATAAATTCAAACTTGGTATACTCGCACACGGCAGCAAATAAGCGCGGTGACACTCGCAGTTTGCCGAGCGCTATAACTAATAAACTATCTTTTTATCACTCAATAACTATTGTATTTGGAGACCCTTATGGCCGATTTTAATAAAATTCTAGACGCCGGTGACGTAGATGGCGGCATCATCAATGTAGTCGTTGAGATTCCAACGGGTAGCAGCCATAAAATTGAATGGAACCGTGAGCTAGCAGTATTTGAGCTTGATCGTGTTGATCCACAGATTTTTGCTAAGCCTTGCAACTATGGCTTTATTCCGCAAACTCTAGATGAAGATGGCGATGAGTTGGATGCATTAATCATCACCGAGCAACCGCTATCTACTGGTATTTTTTTAAAGGCTAAAGTTATCGGGGTAATGAAGTTCGTTGATGATGGCGAAGTCGATGATAAGATTGTCGTGGTTCCTGCTGATGATCGCGATACCGGTAATGCTTATAATAGTCTAGAGGACTTACCTAAGCAGCTAATTAACCAGTTGAACTTCCACTTCACTCATTATAAAGACCTGAAAAAAGCGGGCACCACTGTGGTTGAATCATGGGGCGATGTTGCAGAGGCAAAAGAGGTAATCAAAGAGTCTATCCAGCGCTGGAAAGATCTATAACTTTTAAAGTTATGTAAAAACTTCTAAGCTTTTGATAAATGATTTTACAGAAACCGCAGTCGTTATTTCGATTGCGGTTTTTTTTAAACATTTCA
>CBETCF010000014.1:0-18972 GCA_965534785.1 uncultured Psychrobacter sp. | reverse complement strand
CTCATATTTATAATCCTAATTTATTTATTTTTGATAATTATTAATAAAATATTAACTTTGCTAAGTCAGCATGATTCGTATTATAGTAAGCCTATTGGTAAACAATAATCGATATTTATTAAAGGGATAGCTATTATGACTATTAAAGCTAAACAGACGGTTATCGAAGCGTCAACAGCCAACAATCAGACTGATGAACCCATCAAAACTCCTATGCCTATGAAAGACGAAGAAGCTATCAACATTATTCAAATGCTAATTAGCGGTATTAATCCACTCTCTGATGAACCCTTAGTCGCTAACCATTTATGCTTAGAAAGCGATATTCAAAGGGCACTACAAACCACTATTCCAGCTCTTGAACAAAAGATAAAAGCGGAGGCTCGCAAGGCTAAATTGCCTGCTAATGCTGGTTCGCCATGGACTGAAGCCGAAGACCAACAGTTAGCCGAGTGTTTCGATATTGGTGACTCTATCGCTATGTTGATTGAAAAGCATCAACGTACTCGAGGCTCAATCAACTCAAGACTAGTTAAGCTTGGCAAAATTACGGGGTAAATTAAGTTTGAAGTTAAGCTTTTTTGACTACCGAAGACTTAAGCTTCATTTGCCCAAAGCCATCGACCTTGCAATCGATATCGTGTCCGTCTACTGGATCATCAAGTAGGCGAATACTTTTGACTTTAGTGCCAACCTTAATAGAGGTTGACGATCCTTTCACTTTTAAGTCGCGGATGACGGTTACCGCATCGCCATCTTGCAACTCATTACCGACAGCGTCACGCACGATATTGGCTTCTTGCGCCTGAGCCTCTGCAGCATCAGCCTCTGCAGCCGTCCATTCATTAGCACACATTGGGCACACTAATAATGCGCCATCTTCATAAGTATAGTCAGCATCACATTTTGGGCAATTGGGTAAGCTCATAGTCATCTCATTAATATTAATAAATAAAGCCTGTCAGTATTTAAACGATTACCTGAATTACTATCTGTATTATTGTCTAAATTATCAGATATCTTAATACGCTCTCATTGTAGCGTAAGTCGTTAACTTTGACCAATTACTACACCTACCTCTCTATCTTGAAAATTACTCATAATACCCAATGTAAAAGTTAACAATGGGGTTTTTTCTGTGGCTGCTTTTTATGCTACCCTTCTTAAAAGCTAACAATCATTAAACCCAATTCTTACTCTTTAAAAAACTCCCTGAAAATTATAATGTATAACAGGACTAACCATGAGCAACCCCACTACCTTATCCGATCAAAACCAGCTAGCAAAATTCACCCAATTAACGATTAGCGGTGAAGATGCTGAGAAATTCTTGCAAGGCCAGCTGACCTCCGATGTCACTAAGCTTGGACTTAGCTTTCAAGCGACAGCGCTTAGCAACCTAAAAGGCCGTATTGATTTTGGTCTATGGATAAAAAAACAGGCTGAGAATCATTTTGATGTGGTTATTAGCGCTGACTGCGCAGACTCTTTAAATGCTCATCTAAAAAAGTTCGGTGCCTTTTCAAAATTTGAAACCAGTGCACCTACGCCTATTTACCCTTGCGTAATTGCTGATCAGCCAACTTTTAGTCACAAAGAAGAGCACGATACTGCCGAGGAAGCTGCGGCTTGGATGCAATGCAGCATCACAAACGGTAATTATTGGATAGTAGCCGCCACCCAAGGCCAGTTCCAACCGCAAGAGCTACGTCTGCATCAACGCGGCGGCATGGACTATGATAAAGGCTGTTATTTAGGGCAAGAGGTTATCGCTCGTATCTACTTTAAAGCGGCACCCAAAGCGTTTTTGCATTTAGTGCAAGGGTCAGGCGACACGCCAGCAGCCGGCGAGAAAATGGGTAAGATTCAAGTGGTCAATGCTATAACGAAAGGTGATGGCTTTGACGCTTTAGTGGTGGCACGTCCAGAGCAATTAGCAGAGAGCGATTTGACTATTTTGGAGTTACCAGAGGCTTTACAAGCTGATGTCGCTCGTCCGCAGTAATATGGCGTAAAGCTGAGCCGTTAGTCTGATAAATTTGACGCCACTACTATCACCACAGCCCTCTAGAGACTTTTACTTATGACTCACATTGCGGTACTCGGAGCAGGTGTAGTGGGAGTAACCACCGCTTGGTATCTACGCAAGGCTGGCTACAAAGTCACCGTTATTGAACGTGAATCTGCCGCTGGCATGCAAACATCCTTCGCTAATGGCGGACAGATCTCAGTATCACATGCTACGCCATGGGCAAATCCTAAAACGCCGCTCAAGGCACTCAAGTGGCTGTTCCGTGAGGACGCGCCATTGCTGTATCGCTTGCGGGCGGATAAGGCACAGCTCAAATGGGCGATGCAGTTTTTGCAAGAGTGCCGCGCCGATCGCGCTGATGATAACCTAGTGCAGATGGTGCGCTTAGGTCTTTATTCACGCTCCACTTTGCAGCAACTGCGACGTACTACTGATATTGAGTATGAGCAGCAAACGCGCGGCATCATGCACTTTTATACTAACCAAGCTGAACTCGATGCGGCTGTTGCTCCTACTGAGCGCATGCAAGAGCTGGGCTGTGAGCGTCATTTCATCGACATCAATACTGCGGCCAGTCTAGAGCCTGCCCTTTATCCTATCGCTCATAAGCTTAAAGGTGCGACTTATACCAGTCGCGACGAGTCAGGCAATGCTCATCTGTTCACCCAACGCTTAGCCCATCGCTGTGAGCAAGCAGGGGTTGTCTTTTTTTATGATACCGATATTTTAGCTTTGAATGCCGACGCTCATTCTAATCATCCGCATGTCCACAGCATCACCATCCGTCCGGCTGGCCAGAATGCGCAAACTTTTAGTGCTGATAGCTTTGTTATCGCTTTAGGTTGTTATAGTGCTTTGCTAGTCAAGCCCCTCGGTATTCAGTTGCCAATCTTCCCTGCCAAAGGCTATTCTGCCACTTATCGAGTAAATCCTAGAGCACCACATCTAGCACCCTTTATCAGCCTAATTGATGACGAGTACAAACTAGTTATGTCGCGCCTTGGCAATAAACTACGCGTTGCCGGAACCGCCGAGTTCAATGGCTATAATATGGATTTGAACCTGACTCGCTGCGAGGCTATTACTAAGCGAGTACAGCAAATATTTCCAAAAGGTATTATTGCCAATTCTGCTGAATACTGGACAGGCTTGCGTCCTATGACGCCCTCAAATGTACCACTGATTGGGCGCGCGCATTTGGGGCAAGTGCGTCATGGTAGTCACAATACTGAGGCGACTTTTGATAACTTATGGCTTAATACTGGTCATGGAACCCTTGGTTGGACTCATGCTTGTGGCTCAGCTAAGGCGATTAGTTTATTGATGCAAAATGAAAAGCCACCAGTGAATTTTGATTTTGTCGGTATCAATAACTAATATTAATAGCTAAAAAAAGACGCTTATTTTGAATAAGTGTCTTTTTTATTTAACAAAATAATCCGAAAACCCTCTGTAATCAAACCTTAAGCTACCACTTGATCATCTCTGCTCATTATTTCAAAGCCATCCTCTGATGAATCAACAGCTTGCAAGGTTACTGGCACGCCATTGACTGCCGCATTGCCACTCAATTCATCTATTAAAGTATCGTCGGTCAAGTCATTGACGCTGACCCCGGCATGAGCTTGAGCAATTTTTTGCTTGACGCCTTTACGGCCATGACCAAAGCCGTGCGGAATACTAACCACGCCTGGCATCAACTCATCAGTGACTTCGGCGATTATAGTTACGCTACCTACGCGCGAGGTCACTTTGACCTCTTGGCCATTTACAATATTATGAGCTTCTGCAGTATCAGGATGCAGCATCAAAGTACAACGCGGCTTGCCCTTAACTAAGCGATAACTGTTATGCAGCCAAGAATTATTACTGCGGACATGACGACGCCCTATCAATAAAATTTGACTATCATCATATTGTGCAACCATTTGTGCTACGCGCTCTAGATCCGCTTGATAAAAATCAACATGCAAATGAATCTGCTTATCTTTATGTTTTATCCCTTGTGGTAGCATTGGCTTTAGCGGCCCTAAGTCTAAACCGTGCGGACTCTTCTTCACTTTTTTCAGTGACATGTTGGCATAAGGTCCACGTTTCAGACCTTGATCAAGGACTAGTTTCGGTCCTAACTTGTTGATTAATTGTCGCTCTATCTTAGTCGCCATTGGCGCTTTTTTATCCAAACGCTCCGCTAGCTCTAAGTAAATTTGCCAATCATGTTTGGCGTCTTTGTGCTTCTCAAACAGTATTGGCGAGTATTTTGCGACATTATGCACCGCAAAACCATTAAAAGTAACGTCATAATGATCACGCTCAAGTGGCGACACTGGGGGCAAGATGATATTAGCGTGCCGGCTAGTCTCAGTGACGTAATAATCAATAGAGACCATAAAGTCTAATTGCTCAAAAGCTCTATCTAACTTTTCACCATTAGGCGTACTAAGTACCGGATTACCAGCGACGGTAATAAAGCCTTTGATCTGTCCCTCGCCTTCTACTAGCATCTCGTCGCTCATAGCCGCTACCGGATAGTCACCATTGAAATCGGGTAAATGACTAACGCGGCTATGACGCTTACCTAAATAGCCAGGACCAGTGTTATTAACTAAATCCACGGCAGGGTTGGGAAACATCAAGCCGCCAACTTCATCCAAACGTCCAGCAACAATGTTAATAATCATCACTAGGTACTGACTTAATAAGCCAAATTCCTGTACTGAGACTCCCATACGGCTGTAGCAGACCGAGCTCTCAGCTTCACAGAACTCTTTGACCAAACGCTTAATCTCAAGCGCTGGAATACCCGTAATAGCAGCTACCGACTCAGCGCTATAGCCTTGGGCAAACTCAGCGATACGCTCAATTTCTGGAGCTAAATCAGCGGCTCTGTTATTAGCTCGCGCCTTTTGCGCATAACCCTGCAAATAGATCTCATTAAGCATCGCTAGCATTAATAACACATCAGTTGCCGGCCGAATAAAATGATGCTCGCTAGCGATATCAGCGGTTTCTGTACGCCTTGGATCGATGACCACGACTTTGCCATCGCGAGCTTTGATATCTTTGAGCTTTTGACGCATATTAGGCGCGGTCATAATACTACCGTTTGACGCTAATGGATTGCCACCAATGATCATCATATATTGGGTACGATTGACGTCTGGTACCGGAATACGTAGCATGTGACCGAATAAATGCATACTGATAATATGGTGAGGTAACTGATCGATGGATGTAGCAGAGAAACGGCTACGAGTCTTTATACTAGTCAGTAGATGCTTAATGGTCAGCATCCCACCTAGGTTGTGAACATTAGGATTACCTAAATAGATACCAACGGCGTTTTGACCATGTTTTTTTTGAGTTGATTGAATACCTTGAGCGACTTTATCTAACGCTTCGCTCCAACTGATTTTTTTCCAGCCATCGCTAGTACGCTCAATAGGTTGACGCAAGCGATCTGGATCTTCGTGCAAATCTTGCAGCGCAGTCGCCTTTGGGCAGATATATCCTTGTGAGAAAGGATCATCTTTATCGCCTTTGATAGATAACACTTTCTCGCCATCATGCTTGATGACGATGCCGCACATGGCTTCACATAAGTTACAGGTTCTAAAGTGGGTTTGTTCCGTACTCATAACCGATCCCTCGTATTATTTTTTATTTCATGTCCCTATACCCTACACTTTACTCCAAATAACTGCTTTTTCGTATAGAAAAAATGACTCGAGATATCTGTAAGCTTTTGAAACAGCAGCAATAGCTATTGAATAAAAAATTGTTGAATCTTTTAGGGCAGCTAA
This sequence comes from uncultured Psychrobacter sp., assembly GCA_965534785.1. Lineage (GTDB taxonomy): Bacteria > Pseudomonadota > Gammaproteobacteria > Pseudomonadales > Moraxellaceae > Psychrobacter. The sequence continues at coordinate 13,137 of CBETCF010000014.1, read as the reverse complement.
AAATATATCGTTAACCTGTCACTCTTATAAGAGCTAAAAACTATCCGATAAATAACATAACTAGGGTTTCAGCTACATAGACTTATCCTTACCTATAATTAAGCAACACTATAAACATTGATAATACAGACAACACGATTGGATGTTTATATATTGGTTATTAGCAGTTGTGATATTTATTTTATTTAAATATTCAATTGCGTAAGTTAATCAGTGATAAGAAATGTATCAATAAGCAATTTTTCTAATAACTAAAATAAGGAATATAATAATGAACGAACATACTCTAAAAGGTGATTGGAATCAGCTAAAGGGTTCGGCTAAGCAGAAGTGGGCTGATCTAACCGATGACGACCTGTTACATATTGAAGGTAGCCGTGACAAGCTAGTGGGCCGAGTACAAGAACGTTATGGCCATTCTAAAGATGATGCTGAGCGTGCTGTAGATGAGTGGCGTCGTGAAAACAAATACTAATGACTAGCCTTTTTATAAATAGGCAGTTTAAAAAGACCGTATTAGCTTCTGGCTGATACGGTCTTTTTCTATTTAATATAAATGATTTAGACGGTTATACTATGTAGACTTATTAATTTATTGTTGCCAGATACTATAAAACCGCATAACAATTAATGTTATGCGGTTTTATTGTTAATATCCCTATTACCCATCACTACTCATTGCACTGCATCCTTGCAGTATCTCGAGCATATTGTGATAGCAGAGCATCCTGCTCTATATACAACTGCTACTGGTATTAATATCAACTACCACCAACACGGTTCATGTGTCCTTACTTCAATGGTTATCATCATCCTGACTCTAACTACTGAAATATTATCCTTAATTCGGTCAACTCAATCCTTGAGTCACATTCCCTGATGCCGTGTGACTATAATGCCTAAATGTAATCAGATTGTTAAGAGGCGTTAACGTCATTGCTTGTAAGCATATGCTTACATCGTTAATAGGATGAGTAGGCTAATAACTAGCTAAACGCCGCTATATCTAGGGATTAGAATGAATTTAGTGTTAGTAGCACTATAAAAATAATGCCCTTAGCAAATTCTGAATATAGCTTGATTTCAAGTAGTTTAGCTAATATTTTGTTTCTATAAAACAATTTTAGTGAAAATATCGCAGTTTAGTAACCTTTACATAACGAAAGTCATCCCTCCATTACTTAAACAGTTGCTTTACTTACAACTTAATAACTGGCAAGACATCTACTATCAAGTTTCAAATTCTAATATAGGGTGTAAGAAAATGTTTCAAGACTAATTAAAATTAGCAATTCAGTCAGCAACTATTTAAAAACTGTATTTATATACTGCTGATATCTCATTAGGAATTTTATTATGAAAGCCTCATCCTCTTTTCTGCTTAAAAAAGTGCTCTCAGCAGGGCTTATAGTGACACTGTTCGGTACTGCTGTTGGTTGTACTGTCGCCAACTCAGGCTATGATAATCAGCCGATATATCGCGGTGATGATGGCTATAATAATGCCAACTATAACCGTGCTAAGCAGCAGCTACGTAAAGACTTGCGCCGTCAAGGTTACCAAGTGATGGACATAAGGTCTGATAATTATCGAGGTAATCAAGTACTCAGAGCTTATGCTAAAAAAAGCAATCAGGCCTATGAACTCATTTACTCCTACCCTAACTTAAGGCTGCTTAATTCTAATAAGAAACAGTGGTCTGAAATCGGCCGTGATAACGATTATAACAAGGGTAAATATAAGAATAATGGTAAATACAAAAACAATAAGCGCTACGATAATGATGATATCGAAGATAGAATCAAAAAAGAAAGTCGTTATCCTGCGGTAAAGCAGCGTGCTATTAGAAAAGTGACGTCTATGGGCTACCGTGTCAAAGATATCGAGCTTGACGAAAAAAATAATCGCGGTGTTTTTGAAATTGAGGCAAAAAAAGGCTCACAAGATTATGAAATCTTGCTCAGCTATCCAAGCCTAAATGTTATTAAGATTGAAAAAGACTAAAACGCTAAGTAATGATGGGTTTATAATAATAACGGATAAGAGATTGAAATATGACTGCAAAATCATTATTGAAAACGGTAACTACTAGTAGTGTTATTGGCGCTTTATTAGCTGTTAGTGTTGGCTGTGCTACCTCTGATTACAACGCCTATGGAGATATATACGAGGATATCTATAAAGATACTGACTTGTATAAGAAGCATAAGAAGACTATCAACACTATCGATAAAGATATTTATCGCCCTGCCATAGAACAAAAAGCGGCCAACAGAGTTAGCAATATGGGTTACCGTGTTAGAGATGTAAAATACAAAAAAGGGGATCGTGTCATCAAAGTCAAAGCTGAACGTGGTGGTGATGACTATAAGATAGAGTTAGGCTATCCTAATTATAATGTGCTAAAAGTTAAAAAAGATTAGAGGGTGTTTAGTACTTCATATAAGCGCTTAAAATAAAGTTATATCAAAGCCAAAGCTATTCATAATAACTTTGGCTTTTTTATGGCTCACATTTGATAAAGTCGATGCTAAAATTCCAATACCTTTATGACATCATAAGCTGGAGTTTCGTAAGGGTGCGCTTGCTTTAGAGTAGCAATGACCGTTTCGATTACTGACTCCTCTACTACCATCTCTACCCGCCATTCATTGACCCTTTCTAGATTATTCTGCTCGCCAATATGTGGAGTGCTCCCTGAGAGTGGCATAAACTGACCAACTCCTTGAACTTGCCAACAGCATTGCTGATAATTACCAATGGTGCCAGCACCCGCTTTAAATAGCTCAGCTTTGACGGACTCAACGGCTTCATCAGGAATAAATACGGTTAGCTTATACATACAATCCTCTACTTTAAGTACTCTACTTTTTTGATAATGACGGATGGTCTGTCCACACATAACGTAATAGCCAGTCTTTGGCCTCACCTGCATAGTCAATGCCGATACGGGGGCGCACAGCAACAGGCGGCTGACAGCCATCGTCCTCTAACCAAACGCCTGACACCGGCGCGATAACTTTACCATATAAATCTCGATCTATTTGCAGACGCTTGGTGAGCTTACCTGGTCCTGCAAACTGCTTACTATGACTCAACTGCTTATCAGGGCTTAACCCTTGCTCATCGATTAGACGGTCACTATTATCACTTAAGAAGCCTGCACGTATCAGTACTGACTCTGGCGACTCAGCACTACCACTGACTAGATTTAACATATGGTGTACGCCATAGGTTAGGTAAACATAAAACACTCCACCTTCTAAATACATAATATCAGATTGAGACTTACTGTCTTTTTTCTTACTGCCTTTATTTAAATGAGCCTGTACTGAGCCATCTTCATCACCGATATAGGCTTCGGTTTCAGTAATACGCACACGCAATACCTTGATACTACCATCACTATCTGTCAGTTGCCGACAGAGTACTTTACCAATTAAGTCAGCGGCAACTATGCAGGTGGGTCGAGTGAACCAGAACGGTTTGAGGATGATCGAGTCAATATTAGCTTTAGACATGATAAAATTTATCTTAGTAGGGTAGTAATCTTTAGTATAAGAATCATAGCTAATAACAACGGTCAGAGTTTTATGGTGATTTAGTAAATTTAAACATAAAAAAACTGAGCGTATAGCTCAGTTTTTATGTATTCAAGTTAAAAAATTGATTATTCTAAAGGCACACCAATACGCTTAGCGACTTCTTCATAACCTTCAATGACATCGCCTAAAGATTGACGGAAACGATCTTTATCGAGCTTTTTCTTAGTCTGCTTGTCCCAAATGCGGCAACCATCTGGAGAGAATTCATCTCCTAAGACGATACGATCATGGAAGACTCCAAACTCAAGCTTGAAATCAATTAACATCAAATCGCCAGCATCAAAAAGCTTAGTTAGCACGTCGTTGACTTGATAAGTCAGCTCTTTCATCTTAGCTAATTGCGCTTCAGTAGCCCAGCCAAGCGAGATCGTCAAAGAATCATTGATTAGCGGATCGCCCAGAGCATCATCTTTATAGAATAGCTCATAAGTAGGCGGATTGAGCGCTTGGCCTTCCTCTAAACCCAAACGGCGTACTAAACTACCGGCGGCAAAGTTACGGACAACGCACTCTACTGGAATCATATCCAAGCGCTTAACTAATACTTCATCATCAGATAACTGCTTTTCAAAATGGGTCTCAATGCCCGCTTCATCTAGCTTTTGCATGATAAAGGCGTTAAAGCGATTATTTACCACGCCTTTACGCGCTAGCTGCTCAATGCGCTTGCCATCCAAAGCTGAAGTATCATCACGAAAATGCAAAATCAGCAGATCATTATCTTCAGTCTCGTAGACTGATTTGGCTTTACCTTTATATAAAAGTTGTTGTCTTTGCATGATAAAAGTCCTGTTCTTTCAAACTTGCTTGCTGCCTATTAATGAGGAAGGTTAAAGACATCCTACTAATAAGCATCGTACCAAAATTAGCAGTGAATTATTTATTTAGTAGGAGCGGTAACAGCTACTGCCCGCTCAGGCTTTGGCAATTTATATTGCTTACCTGATTCATTCTCTAGATCCAGAGTATTTACACCCACGTTTGGCGTAGGATATAGAGGCACGAACGGTGCCGTTTGCGCATCAGCTGGTAATTGTAGGGGAGCAAGCTTTTGGCTTTGCTGATATTCCAAGCTGCCATTGTCACGTTTGCCGATCACTTCTTTTACCGATTGGCAACCGCTAAGGACTAAAGTACTTCCCAAAATAACTGCCAGCATAGCAGGAAACAGGTTAGCAATATTTAATGATGCTTTCATCATATGATCTCTGTATTGTCTTAAAAGTTAGCGATCATTGGTTATAGCGCTAAGGTTATCGCTTACTATCCAATTATCGTCATTATTCATATTGATTTACTATGACTAACTAGGGCGCGACTGCTAAAGTAAGTTTGCTTTTACCAAAGCTTCATCAATAGTATTGTAGTGTTGTTCAGCTAGCCAAACCAATGGCAAGCGAATCCCTTTATCTATCATACCCATCTTGTGTAACGCATACTTAGCAGGAATAGGACTGGACTCAATAAATAAGTCGCGATGCAGGTGTTTGATGACGTCATGTGCTTCTTTAGCCGCGCTAAAATCACCGCGTAATGCTGCTGAAAAAGTCTCGCTCATAGCTTTTGGCACGACATTAGCTGTGACTGAGATATTACCTTTAGCGCCGACTTTCATCAGCTCAAGTGCGGTACCATCGTCGCCTGATAGCACGATCATTTTGTCGCCTAGTGCTTTGATAAGCTGCTCACCACGCGCTACAGAACCGGTAGCATCTTTTATAGCAACGATATTATCGATATCAGCTAAACGTACTACCGTCTCATGAGCGATATCAACGACGGTGCGTCCCGGTACATTATAAAGCATTTGCGGGATATCTACGGCTTCGGCGATAGCTTTGTAGTGTTGGTATAAGCCCTCTTGTGGTGGCTTATTATAATAAGGCGCGACAAGCAACGCACAATCGGCGCCAGCGTCTTTGGCATCTTGAGTTAGCTTGATGGCTTCGGTAGTATTATTAGCGCCAGTACCAGCGATAACGGGGACGCGGCCTTTGACATGCTGCACATAAAAGCGAATGACCTCACTGTGCTCTGCCATAGATAAAGTTGCTGACTCGCCAGTAGTGCCTACCGCTACCAAGCAGTGAGTGCCCTGCTCGATTTGCCAGTCTATGAGATCTGCTAGACGTTTATAATCGACCTTGCCATCTGGGTGCATGGGCGTTACCAAGGCTACCATTGAGCCTTGTAATTGGGTTTTGATATCGTCGTATGCTGTACTCATAACCATGCCTTACTGTTTTTTCAGGATAACATTATCGATTTAATATAAAGGTAACATCAATATAAAGTTGTTATTTGGACGTATTGTGGCTTTATAGCTACCGTTATTAGCAACTATAAATGCCCAATAGTGTAGCATATTTTGCTTGGGCTACTAGCTGTCAATTAACGCTTACGCTATTAATAACGGAGTTAGAATTTGTTTTTGAGCTGAGAAGTTAAAGACACCTTACTATTCTATTCGTAGACCAATAATAGCAGGAATGCCTTGGCGCACTACCTCTATAGTGACTACGCCTTGCTTGGGTAGCGATGAGATGGCACTAGTGAAGTCTGATACTTTCTTGATCGACTTTTGATGCAAGTTAGTGACGATATCGCCAGCCATGATCCCAGAGCGTGCCGCCAGTCCAGTAGGATCAACCGCAGTCACTAAAATACCAACTTTACCTTCTGAGGCGAACTGAGCTTGCTCATCAGCGGTCAAATCACGCAGTCGTAGCCCTAACTGTACCTCATTATTCTTCTGACCACGGCTCTGGGCTTGCACATCACTTGGCGCTAGACTAAGCGCACCGCTTAGCATTAGCAGCTTACCATTACGCTGTACTTGTACCTTAAAAGGATCATTCGGACGGGCACGATTGAGCAGATTCAATAGATCATCGGCGCGTATAATCGGTACTTCATTGTACTGTAAGATGATATCTCCGGTCTTCAAGCCTGATTTTTGTGCAGGAGAGTCAGGAGAGACCCGTGTTAATAGCGCCCCTTGTGGCCGCGATAACTTATAGACTTCTGCTAAGTTACGATCGATATCTTGCGGATAGATACCTAAGTAAGCGCGTTGCACCTCTCCACTAGTCTTAAGCTGCTCATAAATATCCATAGCCGCATTCATCGGAATAGAGAAAGATAGCCCCATATAGCCGCCAGTGCCGCTAAAGATACGCGAGTTAATACCGATAACCTCTCCACGTTTATTAAATAGCGGACCACCAGAATTACCGGGGTTTAGAGCAACGTCAGTCTGAATAAACGGTACGCTAGTCTCACGCGAAAAGCTACGCGACTTAGCACTAACAATGCCAGCTGAAGCGGAATAATCAAAACCAAAAGGCGAGCCAATAGCCAATACCGGTTCGCCCACTTTTAGTAGATTAGAGTCGCCAATAGTCAAAGCTGGGAATTGAGTCCCCACTACTTTTAATACGGCTACATCGGAGCGCTCATCACTGCCTACTAGTACAGCGTCTAATTCTGTACGGTCATTCAAAGTCACAGTTATCTTATCTGCACCACTTACCACATGATGATTGGTCAACATATAGCCATCGTTAGTGACAAAAAACCCAGTACCATAAGCGTTTTCAATAGCAGGCGTGGAGCGTTGGTCAGGGAGACGTAGACGATCACCAAAGAACTGTCGTAGCAGCTCTGCGGTCTGCGCTTTTGCCAGCTCTTCTTCACTGACATTCATAGTGACATTGACACGAGCCACGCCTGGAGTGACTTGCTGTACTAGATCTGAAAAATCAGTACTGGCAACGGCAGCATTTGCAGGCATGGTTATCAAGGCACTAGTAGTGATAACACCAGCAGCTATAAAACCATTACTTAGCGCCAGTGTCAGTAAACTGAGCTGCGCCCCCCGCGCACTACGCTGTAACCAATATTTAAGATTATAATCAAACCGCTGCCCCAGCATTTGCTTCCCCTTGTCTTAACTCTATATTATAATTAAGCGTTTTTTGCCAACTATTCATATATGATTTCAGTAATCATGAAATCTTGTATCATAGCACTTTACTGCTACTCCGAGCTCATTCTACCTGCAGCAGTAAATTCATCCAAAAAGCCCTTTAAGTATGGGGCAATTTCAGTCTGAATAAAAGTATCGTTTGCTGCCTTATTACCGACTAATTACTGACTAATTATTTAGGGTATCTTAGCAGATAAGCAGTGCTACGCCTAAAGGGTAAAAGTCAGCTTCATAGTAGCTTAGGGAAAATAATTGCTGTCAGTGCCATGGTCGAATGTCCAACACGCCCTAATACAACTAAAATAAAATCATGCTATTATAATAAACCGAATAATATACTCGGTAAACAAAAGTCAGCCAAAATATTAATTTAGCTTAACTATTAAAGCTAACCCTAACTGTTAGCTGGGCTAGAGATAATCTTTTGTTACCGCAAAACTCCCTGTCATTATTCTAATGTCAATCAGCCTTACGGTTTGTAATCATTATTTTGCGTTTTATTACAGGAAGATTTTTATTTAATAAAAATAAAGCTCTGTTTACTGTTTAATAAAATCTGCTTAGCGCTTTTTATAATTATTAAATAGACGCAAGTACAAGTGAAATATGAGAAGTTTATAAAAAGGATTAATTTATGGATACCGCCCTATTACTATCTGGCGTAGTGGGTGTTGGCATTGCCGCCCAATGGCTAGCTTGGTATTTAAAGCAACCGTCCATTTTGTTTTTATTATTGATCGGCATTATCGTTGGACCGATACTAGGCATTTTTGATCCTGACTTGGTATTGGGCGAGCTGATGTTCCCTATTATCTCGTTGGGTGTGGCTATCATTCTATTCGAAGGCTCTTTGACTTTAGAGTTTGATGAAATCAAGCAGCATGGTACCGTCGTACAGATGCTGGTCTCCGTCGGCGTCCTGATCACTATCGCCATCGTCGCGCTCTCAACCTACCTGCTGTTCGATGTCGACCCTCTGATCGCCCTACTGTTCGGCGCTTTAGTCTGTGTGACTGGCCCCACGGTTATCATGCCGCTACTACGTAGTGTCCGACCTAACAAGACCATCTCCAATATCTTGAAGTGGGAAGGTATTATCATCGATCCTATTGGCGCCATTGCGGTGGTATTGGTCTATGAATATATCATCTCTGGTGGTCAAGCTAGTAGTATTTTGCTATTCGCCAAGATCGTGGTATTGGCAACGGCACTAGGTTTAGCAGGTGCATGGGCATTGGCATTTTTGATGCGCCGTCATATGGTACCTGAGTTTTTGCGCAACGTTTTCACCTTAGCCTTCGTCTTAGTGCTATTTTCGATATCGAACCATTTAGAGCATGAATCTGGACTATTAACGGTTACCGTATTGGGCGTAGCATTAGCCAACTGGCCAAAATTCCCACGTGATACTATTCTCGAGTTTAATGAATCGCTAACGGTATTGTTAATCTCGGTGCTGTTCATTATTCTTGCAGCTCGTGTCGAGTTAGCCAGTCTACTTAGTGTCGGCTTTGCCGGTTTGGTACTACTAGCTATTGTGATGCTCGTAGCTCGTCCGCTATCAGTTTGGGCTTCTTCTATTGGCTCTAACCTGAAGACCAACGAAAAGCTAATGATCAGTTGGATTGGACCACGCGGTATTGTCGCCGCGGCTATCTCTTCACTGTTCGCCATTCGCTTGCAAGAATATGATATTCAAGGCGTTGAGCTATTAGTACCGTTAGTATTTATGGTGATCATCGGTACGGTGACGATTCAGGGCTTAAGCGCCAAGTTCATCGGTAACTTGCTAGGCGTACGCGAGCCTGAAACCAATGGCATTCTAGTAGTCGGCTCTAACCCAGTGGCTTTGATGGTAGCGACTTCCCTAAAAGATCAAGGCTTCGATGTCATCGTGGCCCATAATAACTATACCAATATCGCGCGTGCTCGTATGAGTGGGCTGCGTACTTATTTCGGTAATCCTATCTCCGATCATGCTGATCACCATCTTGATCTCATTGGTATCGGTCGGCTATTCGCGATAAGTATGGATAGAGAAATGAATACGTTATCTGAGATTCATTATCGTCATGAGTTTGGTGAACGCAGTCTTTACCGTCTCAAATTTAGTGAAGAAAAGGTTAAAAGCGAGCGCGACGATAAGCAGTCCAACTTCTCATCACAGTGGCTATTTGGCAAGGATGTGACTTATACCAAGTTAGCTAGCATGATCTCTAAAAAAGCCAAAATTAAGATTACTAACATCACGGATAGCTATAGCTTTGAGCAATACAAGGCCGATAATAAGCAATTTGTACCGCTCTACACTATCGATAAAGAAGGGAAACTGCACGTCATTACTGATAAATTCGATGGCACGGTCTCTCGTGATCGCAAGCTTATCGCTTTAGTGGTCGATGATGAGGTTCAACCAAAGCCGGTAGACGTCACCGCCAAGCAAGAGCAAGCACGCGCTGCTGCTGATGCAGATTTTGAGGCCAGCTACAAGGCTCCTGAAAAGCGTAAAGAAAAAGAATTGGTCGAAGACGCCACTGTTGAGGCCGATGCTGATACTGCTGTCGATGCCGCTAATATTGAAAATGCGGTTAGTGATGCTAAAAAGGAAGCCTCAGAGGCCATCGATAAGGAAGCTGATAATAAGGGTAGTAGTCCCGATCCTGAAGCGCCGATCAAAGTTGCTGAGGGTAAAGAAGCGAAAGAAGTTAAAGTTAATCAGCAAAAAAATGAAGACTTAATAGCCAAAGCAGATGTAGCGGACGACACTGATAAAGGGGTCAGAGCAGATAACTCAACGGTAAAGGTAAAGACTGAATCCGCTACTAATGTCAGTGGTCGCGCCCCGAAGACTAAGTCAGGCTCGCTTGATCCTAATCGCTTACCGGGTAGTAATGATAGCAGTAGTGACAGTACTGATACTGAAAACAAGGAAGGATAGTACTTATAAAAAGTGCTGATAAAAATAGTGACAAATAACTTTTGTCACTAGGCAAAAACTAGCTAAAAAAAACGCCAACTCATCGATTTGAGTTGGCGTTTTTTTGTCATTAAAATTGACTACATTAAATCAAAGCTAGTCTGCACCGTTTGCCAAATACGCTTACTGACCTCATCACTACTACCCGAAGCATCAATACGCTGTATACGCTGAGGATGCTGTGCAGCCAACGCGCTAAAACCTGCATGTACTCTAGTAAAGAAGTCCATAGCTTGTTGCTCAAAGCGATCAGCAGCGCTGCGTTTATTAGCACGAGCCATGCCTTCTAGTACTGGCAAATCTAACCATAACGTCAGCTCAGGTAATGGCGCGATAAACTGCTCAATTAAACTATCAATTTTCGCTAATACCTTTGCGTCGCCATCAGCGCGACCATAACCTTGATAGGCGATGGTAGAGTCAGTAAAGCGATCACAAATTACCCAAGCACCGCGCTGCAAGGCAGGTAAAATAACTTGCTGCAAATGATCACAGCGAGCCGCAAATAATAGCAGTAACTCGGTATCATCGTTGATATCAGTCGCTGGATCTAACAAGATCTCCCGTAAACGCTCGGCAAAATCACTACCGCCCGGCTCACGGGTACGTATGTAATCGATACCAGCTGACTGTAAACGCTGACATAAGCCTTCGATAGCGGTTGTCTTGCCTACGCCTTCGGTACCTTCAAAACTAATAAAGCGCCCTACTGTTTTCACGTGGTCCCTCAAAATATTACTAAGCTAATGGTTGTTTTGGTTTGAGCTTATTAAAGGCTAACTGTAAATCATTGTTCAGCAGGCGCTGTATTTGCCTTTTTTTCACGCATGACTTTTAGATACTCTTGCACTGCTTTGTTGTGCTCAGCCAAGCTATTGGTAAATTTATGACCACCTGTCCCTGTGGCTACAAAATATAGCGCTGGGCTATCTGCTGGATGCAAAGTCGCTTCGATAGAAGCAGGCGACGGTAACGAGATTGGCGTTGGTGGTAAACCATCGATTTGGTAGGTGTTATAACCGGTCTTTTCATCGATATCCTTACGACGAATATTACCATCGTAACGGCTACCCATACCATAAATAATGGTCGGGTCGGTCTGCATACGCATGCCTTGTTTCAGGCGATTATTAAAGACAGCAGACACCAATGGACGCTCACTAGCTACGCTAGTTTCTTTTTCGATAATAGAGGCCATGACTAGCGCTTGATAAGGGCTCTCATAAGGTAGATCTGGCGAACGATTCTCCCACGCCTTAGTCAACGCTTGCTGTTGGCGCTTATAGAGATCGGTCAATACTTGCTTATCAGTTGCGCCCTCACCGTAGTAATAGGTATCAGGGGTAAACCAGCCTTCAAGATTATAGCTGACGATAGGATCGCTACTGCTCGTTACTGACTCTGGCAATATTCCTACCAAGTCTAAGGCCTCAGCAATACTGGCATTGTCGGCACCCTCGACTAGCACTTCTTTGACAATACCTTCATTCTCACGCAAATTCTGATACAAGTCGGCTGCGGTCTTCCCTTCGATGACTTGTACTTTTACCATGGCTACTTTTGCGCCCTGCCCTAATACATGCAAAGCTTCTGCAATCGTTGGATTCTCAGGCAAGGGATAAATACCGGCATGCAGCGGCCCATCAATTTGCGACTTGATATAGAGCTTGGCAATGCTAGCAGAAAATAGCGGAATCTCTTTTTGCCACTGAGTTAGCAAGCCATAATAGGTATCGCCCTTACCGATGGTCACTTTCTGAGCAGGCTGAGTGATACGGCCAAATAGGGTTTGATAGACCATCACCAGTAAGAAGGCGGCAATGAGTCCAAGCACTAATAAAATCTGATAGCCGCGCTGCATAAAAAACGATTGATGGTCTTTTTTATAGCGCCGTGGTTTACTACTGCCGCTAATCAATGAGACGTCTGTGGGTGGTACTTTGTCGTCTTTAATAGGCGTTTGCTCGGCTTTTGACTCAGAGCTTGTAGGCTCAGAGCTCAGAGGCGTAGCAGAATCCTTATTTGGGACATTATTAGGTACCTCATTTGATTTATCAGACGAGGTATCATTGACATCACTATTAGCACTATTGTTAGTGTCGTTAGGCGGTATTTCAGGGGTCGGGGTGCTCATGGCAACTCAAAGGGCAGAAGTTTGCTAGAATTTAGCATTGAACCGTGTGCTTTTCAATGGTATTTGCTTAGCTTGTGAATTATCTTGCTATTTAACCGCCCATGATTAGCGGCTAATTACTGTTTATTAGCCTAAACTCTTATCGGTCATTATGCTCAAACATTGCTATAACACTGGCTACTAATAATAAGTGAAAATTTCTCTATGGATTTAAAATTCAATCAACAGCTTGCTAGCGCTTATAAGTCCCCTAGCCAAATTATCAGAGTATTAAGCGAAGACTGGGTCGCTAAGCAAAGTTATTGTCCAAACTGTAGCGCTCAGCCCTTAGTTGAATTTGGCAACAATCAACCTGTTGCTGACTTTTACTGTGCTAGTTGTAGCGAGCAATTTGAGCTGAAAAGTAAAAAGGCTAAATTAAGCAATATCATTA
>CBETCF010000013.1:0-19124 GCA_965534785.1 uncultured Psychrobacter sp. | reverse complement strand
ATCGACTTTGAAAACTCAGAAGGCAACTTAGGCGTAGCTAATGCTATGCTAGCTCATTTGGGCGAAAAGCTTCCTATCTCGCGTATGCAGCGTGATTTGTCCGATTCAACGGTACTACGTAATATCGGTGTAGGACTTGCACAAAGTATGATCGCTTATGATGCTTGTCTAAAAGGCGTGGGTAAGCTTGAATTGAATGCTAAGCGTCTAAATGATGATTTGGAGCAAGCGCAAGAAGTATTAGCAGAACCTATCCAAACCGTTATGCGCCGCTACCGTGTCGAAAACCCTTATGAGAAACTAAAAGCCTTGACTCGTGGTAATGCTATGACTCGCGAAGCGATGCTAACCTTTGTGGAAAGCGATGAACTTGGTGACGTCAGTGACGCGGATAAGCAGCGTTTGCGCGATCTCACGCCAGCCACATATACTGGTAACGCGGCTGAACAAGCACGTAGCATCAAAGAGTGGATTGCTAAGCTATAGTTTAATAGCTGTCACCTATCAAAAAATAGCCCATGAGCTCACTTCCTAGACCTATAGTTATCAGCACTGTGACGGTAATCATCGTCATGGTGCTGGCTAGTATTCAGCCTTTGGCGTGGTCGAGCTATCTGCTGCATCAAGCAGGCACATTATTAGCTTTAATAGTGATGCTAGCGGCCTATCATTATTGGCACATTCGCTCAAAATCTTACGTTTTAGCGACGCTATTCTTACTCATTCATATCGTTGGGGCACGTTATTTATATTCTTATGTGCCTTATGATGATTGGATACAGCAAGTTTTTGCTATTCGTTTAAGCGAACTATTTGGCTGGCAACGCAATATGTACGACCGTTTAGTACATTTTAGCTATGGTTTATTACTTTTCGGCTTGATGTTTGATAGCTTTAAACACGCCTTCAAAAATGCTAGCACTAAGCAATTAATAGCATTGGTTTTATTATTGAATCTTGCTAGCAGTGCACTATATGAGCTTTTTGAATGGGCGCTAGCCATGACTATGTCACCAGAAGCAGCGGAGGCTTACAACGGTCAGCAAGGTGACATTTGGGATGCTCACAAAGATATGGCTCTAGCTTTGCTTGGTGGGATAGTTGCTGCAGGTATTGTTATCTTTAAAACCGCTAAACCTTTTGAAACTGCAAAAAACTCTGAAAATAGCGATAACTAAAACGAAGGGTTAGTCCTCTTTTTTATCATCATCACTATCGCCTGGTATAATTGCTTTGCCAACGGCAACCGTGCCTTTTGCGATACCTTTAGTAGTTTTATAAGCGACTTTGACCGGTACGGTGACGATTTTATGGACGCAAGCTTGTAAGAAGAAAATGCTAGTAATTATGGCAATGATTTGTAGTTTTTTCATAAGTTTTTACTGGCAGTAGAATGATAGACAATCATAAACTATTCGCTCAAGATTCTAAAGCAAACCTAGCTTTTATCGCAAAATATATTTAAAACTTTTTATGCCAAAAGCACTTTGATCAAAGCCTTTCGATACTATGGATTTAACAATGACCTCTATACCCCTTTGCCTACCTAGTAACATCACGCCAGAGCAATTCTTAAATGACTACTGGCAAAAAAAGCCACTACTCATTAAACAAGGCCTACCGCAACTAATCGGTATGTTTGAGCCAGAAGATATGCTTGGCTTAGCTTTAGAGGAAGACGCTGCTGCCCGTCTACTTACCCAAGCGGCAACTAAGCCAATCGATGAGCCACAATGGCAAGTCAAAAAAAGCCCATTGAGCGAAGCTGACTTTGATGATTTACCAGAACAGTGGACGGTGCTAGTACAGAACCTTGAGCAATGGTCACCTGAGCTTGGTCAGCTATGGCAAGCCTTTGACTTTATTCCGCAGTGGCAGCGTGATGATATTATGGTCTCTTATGCCCCTAAAGGCGGCTCAGTTGGCAAGCATTATGATGATTATGATGTATTTTTGGCGCAAGGGTTTGGACAACGCCGTTGGCAGCTTGGCAAATTCTGTGATGAGCATACTGAGTTTGTCGCTGATGAGCCGATTCGCATCTTTGATGATATGGGCGAGATTATATTCGATGAGATTTTAGAGGCTGGTGACGTCCTCTATGTGCCACCAAAGCTATCACATTTTGGGGTAGCGCAAGATGATTGTTTGACCTTCTCCTTTGGCTGTCGTCGTCCTAATCTGATGCAAGTTATTGACAGCATCGCTGATATGGCTACCAATGATAGCCAGTTATTTACTCCGATGCTACTACCGCAACCGCTGCAAGCTTCAGGTGAATTGCAGGCAGACAGTATTCAAGCTATTAAGACACAGTTATTGCAGATGCTACAATCTGAGCGCGGTGACGATATGATTCGTCAAGCGGTTGCAGAAGTCGTCAGCAAGCGACAATACGATGCGTTAGTGCCAGAAGATATGATAAATACTGATGAGTTGATGCAAGCCTTAGTAGCAGGCGCGACGCTACAGGCGGACTATAGCAATCGTTTGCTCTACACTCAAACCGATGCGGGCGATATCTTATATGCTAATGGGCAGCGCCTCGATGGACTGGATGATACGGCAGCAGCATTATTAAAACGACTAGCAGATGGTGAGCAGCTAACCGCGAATCAGGTAACCGCAGTCGACCCTGACGAGTTGATGGAGTGGTTAGAAAATGGCTGGGTTTGGGTAAATTATGCTGAATAACTTTAATTTAAGCATAAGAAAGCCGCTATTTAAAAGCTCTTAAATAGCGGCTTTTTTGGTTCTAACTGACTAGTAGATTAAAGTAAGAAAAAATACGCCCACAAGCCAATGACAAACGTGGCAATAATATTGAGCACCACTCCAGTACGTATCATCTCTGACTGTTTTATCAACCCTGTACCAAACACAATGGCGTTTGGCGGGGTGGCCACTGGCAACATAAAGGCACACGATGCGCCAATACCGATGACTAAAACTAGTACTTCATGCGGCAAACCCATTTGTTCGGCAATAGCTGCAAACACAGGGACTAGCAGCGCGGCGGATGCTGTATTCGATGCAAATTCTGTTAAGAAGATAATAAATGCTGATACGGCAATCATGATTATGATAATTGGTGCCGCTGACAAGGCATTAGCAACGGTCTGACCCAGTACCAAGGACGCTCCTGACACTTTCAATACCGTTGATAGCGCGATGCCACCACCAAACAGCATGAGCACGCCCCAATCAGTATTGTCCGAAACTTGCTTCCATGATACTAACCCTAAGCTAACCACAGCTGCTGCTGCTGTCAATGCAACCACAGCATCGGTATCGGTAATATCAAGTGCGGCACCAAGCTGCTTAGAGAATATCCAGCTAAGTGCGGTTGCGATAAAGACAACAATGGTCAATACCCTTGGTTTATTCCATTCAATAGGTTCATCTTGATTTAGAACAACCTTACGATTGAGATTAGGTTTAAGCACAAAGTACATGGCGCCTAATAACAAGGGCAATAGCACTAGCATAATTGGAATACCGAACTTCATCCAATCAATAAAAGCAATACCTAAAGCATCGGCAGCAATAGCATTTGGCGGCGAACCGACAATCGTACCTAAACCGCCAAGGCTGGCAGAATAGGCAATACCTAATAAAACGAACACAAAAGTGCCGCGATCTTTTTCGCGATCAACTTGGGTTAAGATACCTAGCGCTAGTGGCAGCATCATCGCTGCCGTTGCCGTATTCGATATCCACATTGACAAGAATGCGGTTACCCCGAATATCAAAAATACTGCCGTACCAAGCTTACCGCCTGACATCGATAAGATCTTTAGAGCAATTTTTCGATCTAATTGCTGTACATGCAAAGCTGCCGCTAGCGCAAAACCACCAAAGAATAAGTAAATGATAGGATTGGCAAAGCTTTGTAATCCGATCTTAGCATCAAACTCCGGTATGCCAATCAGCGCCCCTACCACTACTACCAATATTGCAGTAATAGTGACATGTATCGCCTCAGTCAGCCATAACACGCCGATGAAAAACAGCATGGCAAGGCCTTTATTGGCATTGATATCAAAGGGTAATACGCTATAAATAATGAAACTGACAATCGCGGCTATAACAACGACTATCAACCCTTTGCCCGTACCCTTGGGAAAGGTATCAGTAAATAAATACTCATTACCATCATCAGGAAGATGACTGTCCAATTTTTGCTCTGACATAAAGTGTCCTTATAGCGCCAAGAGATTTTGTTGATAATCAACTATTGAAATACAGGCAGTAACTTATATGCAGTAAAACCAGTGGCGTAGCCTTAAGGTTTTCTACCGCAATACCTTCTGCCATGTTATTTTCTGCAAAACTTGATTTTACTATACCTACCCTAAAAAAGGCTATGAAAACCTTAATTATCGTGAGGTCTTACCAATAATTGATAACTATATTTAACTTCTCAGTTATTTTTCGTTGTTAATGTCTTTACATTACGTCACTAAATGAGACTCATTGCTCTCTATACATAATCTAGCTATTAATACATAATCAATAAGATAACTTATTAAAGCCACCAGACAACTATAACTAACAGGAGTATTGTATGGCACGTAATACAGTTGACCCAACGACTAAACTGGCACCTAAAGATATTAATCAGGACGATCTAGCTGAAAAAGATCAGCAACGCACTGATGAATGTGCTCTTGATATGATGCAATCAATGCATGAGCATGAAGATCACAAAGAAGAAGATAAATAAATCTTACGCTCTATTATTAGATGCTTTGATTGATATCAATAGATAATATAAACAACAAAAGCGCTCATTATCGTGAGCGCTTTTGTTGTTTATAAGAGTTTTTTATGGCAAAGGTTTACGTCTTTCAGGAAGGCGACCTGAGGCTTTATTATAAATAAATGCGGCTGCCAACACTATGATAATGGGCACAATAAAAGCGGCGTAATCTATTCTGCTATAAAGAAAAGCCCCTACTACGCCGCCACCGCAAAAACAGTACCAAATAATAGCTTGAAAGCCTAAGGTCGGTTTACTAATTGAGCGCCCTGCCATCCAATTACCAATAGCAGCGCCCATATCTGAGGTTAAACCAGTTAGGTGAGTCGTTCGAATGACCGCCCCACTATAAGTAGCTACCATCGCGTTTTGTAGTCCACAAGCCATCGCCGCAGCCAATTGTCCCAAATAGTCATGCTGCTGATAAAGCCAGTAGCTCAGCATCAATAGTATCGCCTCTAAATATAAAGCACTGCCGTAACGCCGACCTAATTTTAAAGAGTTTTGGCCAATAATAAAGCCGCTCAAGATAGCTCCTGCCAAAAAGGCCAATAAAGATGCACCTATCAACAATATGCTACGTCCATCAAAATGAGCGATAGCGGCTGAAAAAAGACTGACGTTACCCGTAACATGCGACACCGATAAATTGGTAAAACCAAGCAGTGCGATACTATTGACACTACCAGCACTAAACGCTAGCACTGCGCCGCCCCAGAGTATCCATTTTGGTAGTTTAGTTATCATAGGTATCGCCTAAACACTCAATAAATATCGTTCAATAAAAAGCGCCTATCATACACTAAAATTAGCTGATTAAAAAAGACAGCCCAATGGCTGTCTTTTTTAATCATAAAACTTACTACTTCTCAGCTTCGTCAAGCAGCATCAATTGCTCACTGATAGCTACGGTATTGAAGCCGGCATCAACGAACATGATCTCGCCAGTGATACCTGATGCCCATGGCGATAGTAAAAAGAGCGCCGCATTACCGACTTCCATTTGGCTGACATTACGTTGTAGCGGAGCGATTTTTTCGCTGATATCGAGCATTTTACGGAAGGACTTAATGCCACTGGCGGCTAATGTGCGAATAGGACCCGCTGAAATCGCATTGACGCGAATACCTTCACCACCCATAGAAGTCGCTAAATAGCGCACGCTGGCCTCTAAGCTAGCTTTTGCCATGCCCATTACATTGTAGTTTGGTAGTACTGAAATGCTGCCTTCATAAGTCAAGGTCAACATAGAGCCATGACGCATAGCTAACAGCTCACGCGCCGCTTTTGCTAGTGCCACAAAACTATAGCTTGAGATATCATGAGCGATATGACTGCCCTCGCGCGTGGTAGCGCTAACAAAATCGCCATTTAACTGATCCATTGGCGCAAAACCAATAGCATGTACCACGCCATCGATACCATCACCCCAATGCGCCGTTACTTGCTCAAAACAAGCAGCAATTGACTCGTCAGAGGCCACATCACATTCAAGCACCAAATCTGCCTCAAAATGTTCAGCAGCCATATCAACACGCTTTTTTATCTTATCGTTAGGATAAGTCAAAATCAAAGAAGCGCCTTCGCGATGTAGTGCCTCAGCGATAGCCCAAGCGATCGAGAGTTTGCTGGCGATACCGGTAACGACAAAACGTTGGCCTTGCAATAGCATAAGATGTCCTTATTTAGCGATTATAATTATTAAAATAATTTAAATTAACGGCCTATTATTATACACGAATCAATTTAAGTAAACAGTCGTAAACTAAAATCCTTTTGGCATCATTCACAGCGGTATGAAGTTACGCTGATTTCTAGTATAATTACAGCCCTTCTAAGCTTGCACAATTTTATAAATCTTCGCTAGCAATCCTAGACAAGTTGTCTTCGATACTACAGGATTTAGCGTTAAGCGATACCCACATTTTGGATGGCTGCCAAACTTATGAGTAATGACTCAACCTTAGTATCAAATCTAGCATCAAACTATCAAGAAAGTATCGAATCTTATCGTCAACTGATAGGCTCAACCGGTGAAGACTTGGATCGTCCTGGTTTGCAGGATACGCCTATGCGCGCGGCAAAAGCTTTTGCGCATCTTACTCAAGGCTATCATCAAGACTTAGCTGAAGTGGTTAATGAGGCGGTATTTCCATCGACCAATCGCGAGCTAGTGCTAGTACAGAACATAGAATTTTATTCTTTATGTGAGCATCATATGCTTCCTTTTCATGGTATCGCCCACATTGGTTACCTACCTAATGGCCACGTGTTAGGACTATCAAAATTCGCTCGTATCGTTGATATGTTTGCGCGGCGCTTACAAATCCAAGAAAACCTGAGCGAGCAAGTAGCACAGGCTATTATGGATGTGACTGGCTGTCGCGGCGTGGCAGTAGTGATGGATGCCTCACACATGTGTATGATGATGCGCGGCGTGAGTAAGCAACATTCAACCACTCGTAGCACGGCTATGCTTGGTGAGTATGTGCATGATAATCAAACGCGCAATGAGTTTTTAAACGCTTTGCCGAGCCGTAGAGCCGCGTTTTAAAGCGGTTAGTTGTATAGCTTTTATAGGTGAGCTAATCGATCAATAGCCCAATAAAAAAGACGCGTTCAGCGTCTTTTTTTGTAAATTAAATATAGTATTACCATTAACCGGTAGTTTTTACTTCATCAATCCAATCGCCATAACCTTCTGCCTCCATCTGGGCCAATGGAATAAAGCGCATCGCTGCTGAGTTCATGCAATAGCGCTTGCCGGTAGGGGCTGGACCATCATCGAATACATGACCAACATGTGAGTCGGCATAGCGGCTACGAATCTCGGTACGATTACCAAAGATACCAAAATCTGCTTTCTCCACGACCATCTCAGCGTTTAATGGACGAGTAAAGCTCGGCCAACCAGTACCAGACTTGTACTGATCGCGTGAAGAATATAAAGGCTCACCTGATACCACATCGACATATAATCCTGGCTGTTTATTATCCCAATATTCGTTGTCAAAGGCGCGTTCAGTGCCATCCTTTTGAGAGACTTTATACTGAATACTGTTAAGCGATTTTTTAAGCTCATCTTGCGAGGGCTTCACAAAGGTAGCTGGATTAAAGCCTTTACTGGCTGCAGTGTTCGCTGTTGTACTCGCACTTGTGCCTGCTGTTTGCGCTGCAATATCATCAGCGCTCGGTTTAAGCTGCGAGAAGTCTAACTCATAATCTTTGCCATAAACGCTTTCGATAAACTGATAGCGCCCAGAGTTAAAGGTATAAGCCTTATAGCGTAGCGGATTTTTTTTATAGTAATCTTGATGATATTCTTCAGCAGGATAAAAGGTGCTAGCCGGAACAATTTCAATCACTACTGGTTTTTTATAGACGCCAGAAGCTTGTAGCTCTTTTTTAGCGGCTTCAGCTATTTGCTTTTCTTGCTCGTTATTATAAAAAATAGCCGGACGATATTGAGTACCTCGATCAACAAACTGTCCCTTATCATCAGTAGGATCAGCTATCCGCCATAACGCTTGTACAATACCATTATAAGTAATTTTGGTGGGATCGTAATAAACTTCAGCTGCTTCAGTATGGCCCGTGCCACCTGCTGATACCGTATTATAAGTAGGATTATCAGTTTGACCACCACTGTAGCCAGAAACCACTTCTACTACCCCAGGAATCTTCTCATATCCGGCTTCCACACACCAAAAACAACCGCCAGCTACAGTCGCCACGGCAAGATTAGGATCGTTAGGAGCATAAGGATTATCAGCAGTAGCCTTTTTTACCGTAGGAGTGCTATCTGTAGCCGTACAACCTAGCAAAAAGGCACTGCTAGTCAATATAGCCATACTAAATATTTTGGCTGGTTGTTTAAAATTCATAAAGCACTCCTAGCTGTTGTTTCGTTTTTTGGGTGTATATCGTTTTTGTCTTATGCTATCGCAATAATCTAATTCTGCTTCACTATGCCCTATTTGACTATAATAACGCTTAGGCATTACAAAAATATTCCATTAGTGTAAGAAATTTATTATTTATAGTTTCTAAACAGTCATGAGCGTTGATTAATATTTATTAAACCTGTAGGCATAAAAAAGCCTACTACCCTTCGGTAATAGACTCTAATTATAGTTTTAGTTGATTGAGTTAAAGGTTATCAATCATACTATGAGTTAAGCGACAAATAACTTAAGCGACTTCATCATTTTTAGCATTTGTATTGATACGCTCTTCGCTAGTGGCTTTAATCTGCTGCAAAATTTTCTTGATACCAGCTGGTGGCATATAAGTGGGCACTGCATAAGTATCACTGACTTCTTTGGCAGCCGCTTTGGCCATATCATCAAAGTCGTTCTCGCTCATACCTTTGACCGTCGGATCGATACCGACTGTTTCGATAAGTTTGCGTACTTGTTCAATGAAATAACTGGCTAACTCTTTATCGGTTTGAGACGTTTTACCACTTTCAACAATGCCTATTTTTCTAGCTAATTTAGCGATTCTCTTTTCGCTACCTTTACGGTTTACATCGAGGACATAAGGCAGAACGATAGCATTGGCACGGCCATGAGGAATACTATAATGAGCTCCCAACTGGTGAGCAATAGCATGCACATAACCTAGACCAGCTTTATTAAAAGCAATACCACCATAATGGGCAGCAATACCCATCTCTTCACGAGCTTTTAGGTCATCGCCGTTTTCATAAGCTATAGGCAAATAATGCATCACCGCTTTGGTCGCAGAAGCCGCGTAATAATCGGTCTCGACGCTAGCGTTAGCACTCATCCAAGCCTCCAAAGCGTGAGTCAAGACATCAATACCGGTATCTGCGGTAATATGCGCTGGCATGCCTTTCATGATAACCGGATCAATAGCCGCTGCTAGAGGTATCATTCTAGGATCAATAGACAGTGCTTTTTGATGAGTGTCGTTATCTGAAACTACCGCACCTAAAGTCGCCTCTGAGCCGGTACCTGCAGTCGTTGGAATACAATACAGCGGTACTCCTGGCTTTCTAGCTTTAAGAATACCAATAAGCTTTTGTGGTTTGCAGTTATTGCCTTGGGACATAGCGATCATTTTTGCCGCATCAATCACCGAACCGCCACCGATAGCAATTATCGCATCACATTTTGCATTAACCGTTTGGCTTAAACCTTCTTCCACTACCGCAAAAGTAGGATCTGGGGTAATACCATCATAGAGCTGATAGCGGATATTATTTTTATCTAGATAATCCGTTACTTTTTTTGGGATACCAAGCTTATTCAACACTTCATCAGTAACGATAAAGACGTTAGTAGCGCCTTCATTAATAATCATATCGCAGAGCTCAGTACAGGAGTCTTCACCGACGAATAATAATGGTCTTGGTAGCGGAATAAGATGCGAGAACACTTTTAAAACTTTAGCGCGCGTTTTTGCTACTGCTAAGTAACCGGCATGCTGGAGCTTGTCATTGTTCATTATCTTTGTGAGAGTAGAATTTTTGCTGGGCATAGAAATATCCTTTTCAATAATGCAGTAATAGTTTAGGTAAAAAGCAAACTAGTGTTTAAATGAATTGTACCACTGTCATTTTTTATATATCACTATTATTATGAACTCACATGTTCTCGTATTTTTGGCACAAACAGCCGAACACTTAGAGTAATAAACGGTAATTACAGACTTCTCAGTATTATGAGGTGCTCGCCTGCAATAAACGCTGAGAATAAGGGTGCTGCGGATGATTAAACAATACTTCTGTCGCTCCTAACTCTACACACTCGCCCTCTTTTAACACCATAATATGTTGGCACAAAGCCCGTACTACCTTTAAGTCATGACTGATAAAGACGTAGCTAATATTGAGTTTGGCTTGAATTTCACGTAGCAGATTAACGACGGTGACTTGCGTAGTACTATCAAGTGCTGAGGTCGGTTCATCCAGTATTAGTAGTTTAGGTTGCATGACTAATGCTCTCGCTAAGGCCACTCGCTGACGTTGACCGCCAGAGAGCTCATGAGGATAACGATGCACAAATTCGCTAGGCAGATGCACCGTTGCTAAACTATCATTAACCGCCTGTTGACGAGCATTCTTACTAACGCCTTGTACGAGCAGCCCTTCTTCAATAATTTGCATCACCGTCATGCGCGGATTAATACTAGCAAAGGGGTCTTGAAACACCATCTGAATCTGCGCGCGAAATTGGCGTAGCTCATTATTGGATAAGGTAAATAGCTCTTGTCCATTTACTAGTACTTGGCCACTAACCCGTGCCTGATTACTCAGCAGCTTACTCAAGGCGAGCGCAATGGTGGTCTTACCAGAACCGGACTCGCCAACAATACCTAAGGCTTGTCCAGCTGGTAAAGTAATATCGATATCTTTTACCGCCTCAAACCAGCGTTTAGTGCCGCCAAATAAGTTTTTTTCTATCGGAAAGCCTACCTGTAGATTATTAACTTGCAACACGGGCTCATCATTAACAGCGATATCATGCGCAAACTCTAACGCCTGACCAAACTCTTGCTGCATCAGCGTGCGCGTATACTCTGCTTTTGGCTGGGCGAAAATATCTGCGGTTTTGCCTTGCTCAATAGTCTGACCTTGACGCATAACAATAATCTCATCGCTATAACGTTTGACTAAATTGAGGTCGTGACTGATTAAAATCATCGCCATATTATGCTCGGACTTTAGCCTATTTAGCAGCGCTAATATCTCATGCTGCAAAGTCACATCGAGAGCAGTAGTGGGCTCATCAGCAATTAGAATATCAGGCTTTTGTGCCAACGCCATCGCTATCATTACCCGCTGACGTTGACCACCAGAGAGCTCGTGCGGATAACGCTTCAGTTTATCCGTAGCATCGGTAATATTGACATCATTTAATAGCGCGATGGTTTGCTCGCGCCATTGCTGCTTGGGAACACCGCTCAAACGTAGCGATTCGGCTATTTGCTTAGCAACAGTATGTAGCGGATTGAGCGCAGTCATTGGCTCTTGAAATATCATGCCGATACGCTGACCGCGAATGGGCTTTAGCGCTTGATTGCGAGCCTTAGTATTAGTATTGGCATTGTTAGCAATAGCTAGCTCACCGATACCCTCAATGCTGACTGTGCCACTTATGCTTAGGCTATTTGGTAGTAAGCCTAGTAATGCCAGACTAGCAATAGACTTACCTGACCCCGACTCACCAACGATGGCGAGCGTTTGCCCTTGGCTAAGCTGATAAGACAAGTTATCGACCAATATTACGCCATTATCAGTAACGATACTTAAATCAGTTACGCTTAACAAGGATACTTTTTTCTCAGAGCTTAAAGCGTTAGTCATATTAGCTGCGCCTCGGATCGAAGGCATCACGTAACGCTTCGCCAATAAAGATAAGCAAGGATAAAATAAAGGTCAAACTAAAGAATCCTGATAATGCTAGCCATGGCGCATCAAGGTTGTTCTTACCTTGTACCATCAGCTCACCTAATGATGGCGAACCCGGCGGTAATCCATAACCTAAGAAATCAAGCGCCGTTAAAGCAATAATATTGGCAGTCAAGATAAAAGGCAGCTGCGATAAACTAGATGCCAAAGCATTGGGTAAAATATGCCGCCACATAATTTGGCGGTCAGCGACGCCTAAGTTACGCGCCGCTCTGACGTAATCAAAATTACGCGCGCGTAAGAATTCAGCACGTACTAAACCCACTAAACCCATCCAACCAAATAGCAGCATTAAGGCAAATAGCACGTAAATACTAGGGCTAAACAGACTAACTAAGATAATAATCATAAACAGCTGCGGCATACCGCCCCAGACTTCCATAAAGCGCTGCCCGGCTAGATCGACCCAGCCGCCATAATAGCCTTGAATGGCGCCAACGATAATCCCTATTAGCGCCCCAGCTAAAGTTAAGGCCAAACCAAACAATAATGAGACCCGCATACCATAGAGAATTCGAGCAAGTACATCACGGCCTTGATCATCGGTGCCTAGCCAGTTCTGACTATTGGGAGCTGCCGGATAGGGCAAGCCTAATTCAACGTTAGGTGTCTGATCCGCGAAGGGAATCAACGGCATCATATAAAAGCCTTTAGCCTCGATTAACTGTTGTACCGCTGGATCTTTATAATTGGCTTCGGTCTCAAAAATACCGCCGAAAGTGGTCTCTGGATAAGCTTTAAGCACTGGTACGTAATAATCACCGTCATAATTAACCAATAACGGTTTATCATTAGCAATAACATTGACTGCCATGCAAATCACAAAGACAATAGTAAAGATAATTAAGGAAATCAAACCTAAGCGATTACTACGAAAGCGATCTAGTCGCGCCTGCCAAATAGGGTTTAGGCGTTTAGCTTTTGATTGAGTTAAAGCAGGTGGCGGTGCAGAGGTAGAATAATTAGACATTAGCGACCCTCAAAATCAATACGAGGATCAATCAAATGATAGCTAAGATCACTGATCAATTGTAATAGCAAACCTAGTAAGGTGAAGATAAATAGCGTACCAAATATCACTGGATAGTCGCGCTGTTGAATGGCTTCAAAACCTAGCAGACCTAGTCCGTCAAGCTTAAAGATAATCTCAATCAGAAAATTACCGGCAAAGAAAATACCAACGATAGCGGCCGGAATACCCGCAATAACAATGAGCATCGCATTACGAAAGACATGACCGTATAACACTTGCCGCTCACCTAAACCTTTGGCACGCGCGGTCAATACGTATTGCTTGCCAAGCTCTTCTAAAAAGCTAAACTTAGTCAAGTAAGTCAAACCGGCAAAACCGCCTACGGTGCTCGCCAGCAAAGGCAGTGCTAAATGCCAAAAGTAATCTTTAATTTTACCTACAGTGCTGAGCTGATCAAAGTTCTCTGAAGTCAGACCTTGTAGCGGAAAGATATTCCAATAGCTACCACCAGCGAAGAATACTAGCAGTATCACTGCAAACACAAACACCGGTATCGCATGACCAACGGCTAATAGCATAGCGGTGGCTTTATCGACGGCTGAACCATGATGCATAGCTTTATACACGCCTAATGGAATGGCTATCATGTATATCAGTAACGTGCTCCATAGCCCTAAGGAGATAGAAACCGGTAGCTTCTCGACAATCAAATCAGTGACCGATTGACCTTTAAAGAAGGACTCGCCAAAGTCCAACTGCGCATAACTTTTTAGCATGATCCAAAAACGCTCAGGCGCCGATTTATCAAAGCCATATTGCGCATTAATAGCGGCTACCATCTCCTCAGATAGACCACGTGTACCTTGATAAGTACTAGTATTACCAGAGCTGCCGGCGCCCACGTTACCATTAAGGGCATTATCCTTCGCGCCTTGTTCAATCAACGCCAATTGCTGCTCTACTGGCCCACCGGGAGCGGCTTGAACGATGACAAAATTGGCTAATAATATTAGGAATAGCGTCGGCAATATCAGTAGCAGTCTCTTTAAGATATAACGACCCATAATGACGACTTCCTAAAGGAGCAAAAAATTAACGGAATGTAACTAACAATCAATTATAAATAAGTAAGCTGATATTTTAAAAGTCGTTTTTAAGCTCTCTAAGGGCGGCAAATACCGTTAAACGCTCTTCGTCTTCAATATTCATCTTGGCTTTTACGCCGGTAATGACACTAGGTTCGTCAGCTCGCAAAAATACGTTGACCGCACGTTCATGGGCTAAGGTCACCGGCAAGGTGCATGACCCTGCTGCCGTTTGTGCCTCTGCTCGCTCTAACGCTTGCTGCATCGCTATATTATCCGGTTCAATAGACAAGCCAAAGCGTAAATTATTAGCGGTGTACTCATGGGCTGGATACAGCAAAGTCTCTTCTGGCAAGCCATTCAAGCGTCTGAAACTCTGATATAGCTGTTCAATAGTACCAGTGAAAACGCGTCCACAACCGGCACTAAATAAGGTGTCGCCACAAAAGCAATGCTTCTGCCCGTCGATATCGAGAACATAAGCCATGTGGCTAGCAGTATGACCTGGAATATCCCAAACTTGCGCAGAACAGCCCCAAGCACTGACGGTGCTACCATCTTTTATGGTTTGATCCTGCTCAACGCCATGATCGCTATGAGCGACGATATGGGTCATAGGAAAGTATTCTTGCAGCTCCATTACACCACCAATATGATCAAAATGATGATGAGTGGTCCAAATGGAAGTCAGCTCTAAGCCATGCTCTTCCATATAATCCGCTACTGGTTTGGCTTGACCGGGGTCAATAACGATCGCTTGTTTATTATTCTTATTGATAAGTGTCCAAATATAATTATCATTAAAGGCTTTGATGGGATGGATTTGCATAGTCATATTGAACCCTTATTATTAAATGTTATCTAATTACTGATGCTAATAGTTTCTAGTATTATTTATTAATTTTTGCATGGTTTAACGCCGTAAATAGCTATTTACCTGGGCTTCCGCCTCTTTATCCACCCACCAATAATCTATCCCTACGGCATTGGTCGGCAAGGTCGCGTGGCGATATTGGTTCCAGTAGGCCACATTAGTACCAGACTTACCATACAAAGGCACTAAATAATGTCCAGCTCGTAACAAGCGATCGAGCACCTTAGTATAAAGGATGATCTCATCGCGGCTTTCAGCATCACCAAGCGCCTTTACTACTTTATCGATAGCGGGGTTTTTTATGCCAATAGTATTGTGATTGCCGGCTTCATCAGCGGCCACACTACCCCAAAACGCCGCTTGCTCAGCCCCTGGTGATAAGCTCTGAGCGAACACGTCAGTGGTCATATCATAATCGTAACTACGAGTGCGTTCGAAGTATTGTGGGCCATCCACTTGGCGCAGATTTGCGGTAAATCCTAGGCGCTCTATATTACGGATATAAGGCAATAACACTCGACCAAGAGTATCACCAGTCATCAGCACCTCAATCTGTGCCAGTTTACCATTAGGTTGATAGAGCTTCATATCTTGATAATAAAACCCAGCATCGAGTAGCAACTGACGAGCTTTAAGTAAACTATCGCGATTGAAACCGCTGCCATCACTGGTCGGTAATTGCCAATCTGCCAGTACCCCTTGACGCTGAACGGGCTCAAGATCAGCTAGTAAAGGCGTTAACACTTCCATCTCCGCAGTCGAGGGCGTACCAGTAGCTGCCAATTCTGAGCCATGAAAAAAGCTTTGTAAGCGCTCATACTGACTATGAAATAAAGTCTTATTCATCCATTCAAAATCATACGCTAAGCTAAGGGCTTGGCGAACACGAATGTCTTGAAACAATGGCCGGCGCATATTCATAATCAGTCCCTGCATCGGTACCGGGTTTAGACTGCTTATTGACTCTTTGGTAATCATTCCAGCTTTGACTGCTGGGAAATTATAGCCAGTGGCCCAATTGGAGGCTTTATTCTCCGGTCGGAAACGATATTGTCCAGACTTAAAGCCTTCAAAGGCAATCTCATCACTCTGATAATAAACGAATTTAATAATATCAAAGTTATAGCGACCTCGATTGACCGCTAAATCACGGCCCCAATAATTGGGATCACGCACATAACTGACTGAACGCCCGGCATCAACACGACCTAGCTTATAAGGGCCACTACCCATCAAAGGCGTAAGCGTTATCTTTTCAAAATCGGCATCAACAGAGGACTTGGCAAAGATCGGAAATTGTCCTACGGTTAATAGTATCTCTTTATTATCACTGGAGTTAAAGACAAACTTTACTTGCTGCTTATCGATAATTTCTATCTCTTTAATATCACCCAAATAGCTACGAATATACATCGGCCCTTTGGTTAATATCGCCTCGTAAGTGGCTTTAACATCGCTACTAGTGACTGGTGTACCATCCCAAAACTTAGCCTTGGGATTCAGATGATAAATAATCCAGCTAGCATCCTCAGTATCATAAGTCACCCCTGTTGCAAGCTGCGGATACATAGTAAAGGCTTCATTCAACGATCCGGTCATCAAAGTGTCATAGAGATAGTCGGTGCCAACCATCGCCACACCGGTGGTCATCCATTTATTAGCGGCATTGAAAGTACCGCGCGCATCAAGTGATAAAGTACCACCGCTTGGCGCCTGTGGATTAGCATAAGGCATAAAAGGCGCATCGATATATTCAGCGGTACTATTATGCCCTAATGCCTTGGTTGAGATAATCTCAGCGTGGCTCACAGAAGCCATGCTCATTACAGTGTAAAGTACTACGCCAAATGAGGTAGGACTTATCAAGATAGCTTTTAGTGGCACTGATTTCATCATAACTTGTCTGTCACAGTAGGCATTAATTTGGAATGAATATTTTTGGTAATTAAACGGTCTTGTGAAATGAAACATAACGTAAACGCTTATTAGCAATGAATTTATCATATCAAACTTAGCTTTTTTAACCTAATCAATTGCGAAGATGGGTTTTGTCCTATTTACAACATTATTTTTACTAAGTGATTTTTTCATTCTAACTATCGCTTAGCCATTGCATAAAAAAAGACGCCGCTGATAAAGTGACGTCTGTATGAATTTAAACAAGGCAGCCGATAACTAATTTACTTAGGCGTGTTTTTTCTCAAAATCTATCATAAAATCAACCAGCTTTTGTACCCATTCCAGTGGTACCGCGTTATAGATACTAGCGCGCATACCGCCGACATCACGGTGACCTTTTAGATGCAGTAATCCGGCCTTTTCTGACTCTTCTAAAAACGCTTTATCCAAGCTATCATCTGCTAAAGTAAAAGGCACGTTCATAATAGAGCGATATGGCTTGGCCACCGGATTACTATAAAAATTACTATCATCGATAGTCTTGTATAGTAAATCTGCTTTTTGCTGATTAATTTTAGCAATAGCTTCAACGCCGCCCTGCTCTTCTAACCAATCAAATACTAAGCCTGCCAAGTACCAAGAATAAGTCGCTGGCGTATTAGACATCGATTCTTTTTCGGCTTGATGACCGTAGTTCATTAGTAATGGGCACCAATCGCTAGCTTGATCTAATAGATCATCACGGATAATAACGATGACTAAGCCTGCAGGACCAATATTCTTTTGTGCGCCCGCATAAATCATGCCGTACTTAGAGACGTCAACAGGCTGCGATAAGATACAAGAGGACATATCAACGATAAGAGGCACATCGACTTGGGGTGGCTCAAATATCTGCAAACCGTGAATGGTCTCATTGGCACAATAATGAAAGTAAGTCGCCTCTTCGCTAAGATTCCAATCGCTTTGTGCTGGAACGTCAGTGAAATTGCTTTCTTTACCACTAGCCACGACATTGATTTCGCCCAAACCTAACTTGGCATAGCGATTTGCTTCTTTAATAGCTTTATCCGACCAAGTACCCGTAGATAAATAATCAGCGCGGCCGTTATTTAATAAATTCAATGGAATAGCGGAGAACTGTAGACTAGCGCCGCCTTGTAAAAACAGCACTTTGTAGTTGTCAGGAATGTTCATTAGTGCGCGTAGTTTGCTTTCGGCTTTATCGGTAATAGCAATGTATTCTTTGCTGCGATGGCTGATTTCCATCACCGAAACCCCACGATTTTGCCAGTCTAGTAGCTCAGTTTGGGCACGCGCTAATACTTGAGTGGGAATAGTAGCTGGGCCAGCAGAAAAGTTAGCGACACGATGTGGCGTGGTATTACCAGACATATTAGCAATCCTAAATAATGAGATAAGTAAAAGGTTTTTGTAGTTAATTTATGCAGATATTTTATAACACAGGGAGCTACATTATAGCTAAAGATATTTGTTAGGGTTTTAAGATAAAAGAATGCGGTTCAGCATTAACTAGAGAGTTGCTGCCATAACTGACGCTTAAGGGTACTATCAGCAAGCATCGCCTCTAAGCTCGGTACCTCGGTAAAATTCGGATGCGTCAAACCCTCAGGCAAAGCGGTTAATACCGCTATTTTTATATCCTCACTTTGTCCGATCTTAAAGATATAACCGGCCAAACTAGCATTAGCTAGCTCAGCGGTGTCCATACCTTCACAAATAGGAAAAGAGCTAGTCTCACACTGTAATGATAACGCTTGGGTTATATTTTGCCAGAGTTTTTGACTGTCATTGTTAAGTGCCTGAATATCAACTACCAACACCCAATTGCCATAACGCCCGCCTTGCAAATCAAATGGCGCTACTTTTTCAAAACTAATAGGATCTAGATTGATAGATTCTAAATTAGTAGCATCGCTAGCATTGACAACTTCCTTAGCGACTTCTGAGCCAGAAAAGCTATTTAGATCATTGAAGTTATAAGACTTGTTCGTTACATCATCATTATTAATATGGTTATCAATGTTGTCATCAAACTCGCTACCGTCATTAATAATATCAGTATTATCACT
>CBETCF010000012.1:0-19290 GCA_965534785.1 uncultured Psychrobacter sp. | reverse complement strand
TAAACAATCCACTTCTGTGAAGTTAGACCTTCAAGGCCAACAGGACCACGAGCATGAATCTTATCGGTTGAGATGCCAATTTCTGCACCAAGACCATATTCAAAACCATCAGCAAAGCGGCTAGAGGCGTTGATCATGACGCTAGCGGAATCGACTTCACGGATGAAGCGCTGTGATTTACTATAGTTATCAGTAATAATCACATCAGTATGATGGCTACCATGAGTATTGATATGCTCTATCGCCGCATCGAGTCCATCAATGATTTTGATCGCTAGGATAGGCGCAAGGTATTCAGTATCCCAGTCCTCAGAAGTGGCCGCTGAGAGATGACCGTCAAGCTTGGCATTATCTTTCAATAAATTTTGCGCTTGCTCGTCAAGACGTAACTGCATCGCATCGTCAGCTTTGATGATAGCCTCAGCGATTTGCGGTAGCATCTCTTCTGCCACGGCTGTATCGACCAATAGGGTCTCCATTGTATTACAAGTACCATAGCGATGAGTCTTGGCATTGACACTGACTTCGATAGCTATATTTAATTCAGCATCACTATCAATATAGGTATGACAGTTACCGTCTAAATGCTTGATAACTGGCACTTTGGCGTCTTCGCTAATACGAGCAATCAAGCCTTTACCGCCACGAGGGACGATAACATCGACATACTCAGTCATAGTGATTAGCTCGCCAACAGCGGCGCGATCGGTAGTTTCTAACACTTGCACGCTATGCTCAGAAAGTCCGGCTTTGTTTAGACCTTTGTGGATACATTTAGCGATAGCTTGATTGGATTCAAAAGCTTCAGAGCCGCCGCGCAGGATTATAGCGTTGCCTGATTTTAGCGCTAACGAAGCAGCTTCCAAAGTCACGTTAGGGCGCGACTCATAAATCATACCTACTACACCTAAAGGTACGCGCATTTTACCTAAATGGATGCCGGAGGGGCGAAAAGTCATATCTGTCACTTCGCCAATCGGATCAGGTAGTGCCGCAACGTCTTTGAGACCTTGTAGCATGCCCTCAAAACGCGCATCATTTAGCTCTAAGCGATCGAGTAGGGCGGCCTCTAAATCATTGCTATGACCCTTATCCATATCGACTTTATTGGCGGACAAGATATCTGCTTTGGCATTTACTAGCTCGTCATGAATGGTCATCAGAGCTGCATTTTTGTCGCCAGTATTGGCAGCTGCGAGAGCGCGAGAAGCGGCACGGGCTTGCTTACCAACGGTTTGCATATAAGCTTTAACGTCTGTTGTATTCGATTGAGTCATCAATTATTTTCCTTATAGTGATGGGTTTTTAGTTAATACAGATAGAAAAATATGGTTTTGTATCACAGATAGTCTTATGCTATTTAAAATAGAGCAGATGAGCAGGATAGTAAAGACGGATTTGTGAAGAAGAAACGGTAATAGCTATTATCTCGATAAATTTTCGGTATGATTTATTATAAAGAGGTTACGCTTTTTTAACAGAACTAAGCTGTAACTACTAAGGTGGTTGTGACAGAGTATCGGTATAGAGAATCATCAAAAAGAGAGTTCTTCATATCACTTAACAGGTAAACTTCTATTTTTATTTACTTTATTATTTAGAACTATAAACAGCCTCATAAAATATCTAACTAAAAATATCTAACTACGAGCCATAAGATTATGCAAGTATCTACTTATAAGAAACTATTCTATACCGCCTTAGCGGCTACCGTACTAACGCTAAGTGCTTGTGATAAAAAAGACGAGTCAACTATGGAGGGTTCAGCTCAAGAGATTGATTCAGAGACTTCAGAAGAAGAGGCAGCCGCTGAGATAGCAGCGGAGAACGCGCCTATGATTAGCGATCGTGAAGATAGTCCAGTGTTACCCAGTAGTGATGAGCCTGAGAATGCAGGAACTATCACTGGCGATACTGCTCCTGCAGCCAAAGATACCACTGGCGGTGTTGGCAGTGCGGTTAACCCTGAGGTAGTGCTAGATAATGAAGTAAAGCAGACGCCAACCTCTATTAGCAGCGTTGAGACTGCCGATATCACCAATGACAATAGTAATAATAATAGCGATATGGTGATAGAAGAAACGAACGAGACTTATTAATTTTGATAGTTGCTATTAAGAGTAATTCTTTAAGAATAATTGTTAATAAAAAGATGTCATGTGATCGGCTGCAATGATTGCAAATGCTATGAAGTTCAACTCCATGATAGATAATCCTAATAAGTGAGGAAGTTATGACGCAAATTATGTCCAAAAAATGGTTGTTTAGTAGCTTAGCCGTAGCCGCTTTGGCTCTAGGAGCCTGCTCTGATAAGGGCGCTGCGACTACTGAGGAAGATCCAACATTAGA
The DNA here is from genome assembly GCA_965534785.1 of uncultured Psychrobacter sp. Lineage (GTDB taxonomy): Bacteria > Pseudomonadota > Gammaproteobacteria > Pseudomonadales > Moraxellaceae > Psychrobacter. The sequence continues at coordinate 16,941 of CBETCF010000012.1, read as the reverse complement.
TGCACAAACGCAAGTAGAGCAAGAAGCTACTGGTGTTGATGACGTTGTACAAGTCACTGAAGACGTCAACAGTGCTGACATATCTGATGATCCATTAGTCAATGATGACGTGGCAGTAGCTACTGCTGCTGATGATGACGTCGCAGTCGCCACAGCTGATGATTCTGAGGTATTAGATGGCTCTGAGTCAGAAGAGCATGTTTCGACTTATTAGAGGATCGATAAGCGTTACAGATAATGCAACGTAAGATAATCTAAAGTGTTAAAATAGAGCTCAAATTTATGACAGTAAATTGGGCTTTTTTTATGAGTAATAGGCAGCAAGAACACGCATTTGCCTTTTGACCATATTATGAGCGACAATACGCTGCGTTTTTCTATACTAAATTCATTTAACGCATTTTTAGATAATGGTTATTAATAGCCTTTAAGGCTAATAGCTAGTGTTCTCAACTGCGACTCTTATTCATAACAATCGGAAACCTGTTTAACCATGCTTGATATTGCCAAAAATCAACCGCGTCCCATCGCTTTAGATATCCAAGACCTTCATAAAAGCTATGGCTCATTAGAGGTTCTAAAAGGGGTGTCGCTCACAGCTTATGATGGCGATGTCATCTCAATTTTAGGCTCGTCAGGCTCCGGCAAGTCCACCTTATTACGTTGCATCAATCTGCTTGAGAAACCAACCAAAGGTCGCATTATCATAGGTGATGATGAGCTGCTATTAAAAGCTAATAAGTCAGGTGAGATGCAAGCGGTAAATAATAAACAGCTTGAAAATTTGCGCGCGCGAGTGGGTTTTGTTTTTCAGAATTTCAATTTATGGCCACACAAAACTATATTACAAAATATCATTGAAGGCCCTACTCAGGTTCTAAAAATAAAAAAAGACCAAGCCATTAGCGATGCAGAACAATTATTAAAAAAAGTGGGTCTATCTGATAAAAAAGATGCTTATCCAGCTAACCTCTCTGGTGGTCAACGTCAGCGTGTGGCTATCGCTCGCGCCTTAGCTATGCAGCCAAGAGTACTATTATTCGATGAGCCAACCTCTGCGCTCGATCCTGAATTGGTCAATGAAGTGCTCGCGGTCATGCAAGACTTAGCAGAGGAGGGACGTACTATGCTTATCGTCACTCATGAGATGCGCTTTGCCCGTGATGTCTCAAGCCAAGTGGTATTTTTGCATCAAGGTATTATAGAAGAGATGGGTACGCCAGAGCAGGTCTTTGATAATCCGAACTCAGAGCGTGTTAGAGACTTTATGGCCTCACATCGTCAGCACTAATATACTATCCATAAACCCCCGTTAGCGGTTCTTTTACCTACTAATAAGTTACCAGCTATTACTCAGCAAAAACTCAATAGTTAACTAATTAATAACTTCAGGGCATATCAAGCAGTGGTAAATACGCCTTAACCTTTTATTACCAGATAATGACAGTCAATAGCTAAAACGTTTGTTTTTGATATTTTTGTCAGGTATTATCGATGGGTTTACAGGTTACTAATATCTATCACTATTACTATTCATTTGCTTGATGATTTGATAGGGATGTTAAATCAAAATAAGGAATATATGATGTCGAACTCTCGTCTCTTGTGGTCATCGATGACTATTACTGCAGCGCTAGCCTTAAGTGCTTGTAGCCAGCCAAGCGAAGAAACCGTTGATGCAAACGCTGATGCGCCTGCTGCCGATGTCGCTGGTAAAACCATTCGTATCGCTACCGAAGGTGCTTACCCTCCTTTTAACTACACCAATGCTGATGGTAGCCTCGCTGGTTATGATGTCGATGTTGCCAATGCCCTGTGTGAGCAGATGCAAGCTAACTGTGAGATTGTCGCACAAGATTGGGACGGTATTATCCCAGGTCTATTAGCACAAAAATATGATGCGGTAGTCGCTGGAATGTCCATTACTGCTGAGCGTCAAGAAAAAGTAGATTTCACAGAACCATATTTCGCTAACACTATGGTTTGGCTGACAGATACAAATGGTAGTTTCGACCCAAAAAATATTGCCAATCTAAACTTGGGCGGACAACGCTCAACGACTCCTGGCGCTTATCTGCAAGATAATTATGAAGGTAAAGAGGGCAACACTGTCCAGCTTTATGATAATTATGATAATGCTTATTTAGACCTAAAGTCTGGTCGTAGCGATGCAGTATTGGCCGAAAAAGTCTCTGCTAAAGCTTGGCTAAAAGATAATCCTGAAGGCTTCGGTATCGTTGGTGAAGAAATTGATAACGATGATAATATCGCCATTGCTGTGCGTAGAGGGGACTCTCTAAGAGACGACTTCAATAAAGCCTTAAGCGAGATCCGTAGTAACGGTGAGCTAGCACGTCTTGAGCAGGCAAACTTTAATCAATAATCTGTTGGTCGATAAATGAGGAAGAAGAAATGACCCTATTAATGAATTCATCAGCTAAGTCGCCAACAGCTAGCAAAGCGCTATGGCTAGCACCATTGACCGCTGCTATGCTAATGCTAGCCGCTTGTAGTAATAGCTCAGCACCAGAAGAAGGCGCTGTAGCAGAAGATGCCGCGGCTGATGCGCCCATAAGCGTAAAAATCGCTACCGAATCTAGCTATAAACCTTTTAGCTATACCGATGCTGACGGCAAGCTTATCGGTTACGAAGTAGAGCTAGTCGATGCTTTATGTGCGCAAATGCAAGCAGAGTGCGAGCTTATCTCCCAAGATTGGGATGGTCTTATTCCGGGCTTGAATGCGCAAAAATTTGATGCGATTATCGCTGGCATGTCAATCACTCCTGAGCGCAAAGAAGTGGTTGAATTCACTGACCCTTACTTTCATACGGGTATTATCCTGATCGGTAAAAAAGGCGATAACATTACGGTTGCCGACCTAAAAGGCCAGCCAATAGCATCACAGCGCTCAACGGTATCCTCGCAGTATTTGCAGGACGAGTATCCAGACGCTGATATCAAGCTTTATGATACGCAGGATAATGCTTATCTAGATCTAACCTCAGGCCGCGTACGCGCGATGATGTCTGATAAAGTTACTGGCATCGATTGGCTAAAAACCGATGCAGGTAAAGACTATGAAGTTAAAGGGCAAGAGATCAGCACTGAAGAAGATGCGATGGGTATAGCTTTCCGTAAAGGTGATCCTTTAGTCGGTAAGTTCAATGCCGCTCTAGCAGAGCTAAAAGCCAATGGCACTTATGATCAGATCACCGGCAGCTACTTTGGTACTAGCTCGACAGCAGCGGCTAATAAAGCAGCTACAGCCGATAGCGTCAAAGAAGTCATCATCGTTGAAGGTGATAATGTCGATGCAAACGCAACGATTGCTGCTGAAGAGCAAAAAGAGACAGCTAACTAATAAGTGGCTCAATGGCTAGCAGTATCAATAAGTAATTATTACGATACCGTTGTTTATGCTGATTAGATGGTAATGGCGCTTTATACTTATAGTAGTGTAGAGCGCCATTATTGTTTATAGCGCTATTCTCTTACTCCATTTACCTTAAAATATTTTTTAATAGGAAATCAAGGATGATGATAAATTACCCTACTATTTTCAGCGCCTGTCGCCCTTTACCTAAGGCATTATTAGCAGCAACAGCGCTAATGGCACTAACTTTGACAGGCTGTAGTAATGGTCAAGATACCAGTACTGAGACTACTGATAGCGCTATTAGCGAAAGCACCGATGAGGTATTACGTATTGGTACCGAAGGCGCTTATGCTCCTTTTAACTATACCAATGCTGATGGTAGCCTTGGCGGTTTTGATATTGAGATAGCCAATGCGCTATGTGCTGATATGCAAGTTACTTGTGAGATTATCGCTCAAGATTGGGATGGTATTATTCCAGGTCTCAAAGCGGGTAAGTATGATGCTATTGTCGCCGCTATGTCGGTTACGCCAGAGCGAGCAGAGCAGGTAAGCTTTACCGATCCGTATTTTAGCAATACTTTGGTATTTTTAGCCAAAGCAGAAAGCGCCTTTGATCCTAGTAACCCCGATGATATCAATTCAAAAAGCATTGCGGCTCAGCGCTCAACGATCTCCTCCCAGTGGTTAGAAAAAGCTTATCCAAAAGCGAATATGCAGTTATATGATACTTTGAGTAATGCTTTTTTAGACTTAGGGTCAGGCCGAGTGGAAGCGATGATTTCTGATAAGCTACCAGCTATCGAATGGCTGAGCTCCGCCTCTGGTAGTCATTATGTGCTCAAAGGCGATGAGATCGATATCAACGATAATTTTGCGATTGCAGTGCGTCCTGGTGATGCGCTACAAGCCAAAATCAATCAATCATTAGCTAATATAAAAGCCAATGGCACTTATGAGACTATTAATCAGAAGTATTTTGCTATTCCAGCTTCTAGTAGCACCGATGGCTCAGCAGAAGCAGAAGCTGAGTAATAAGTTAATTCTGAGAGTTTTTTTAACCTCTTATTGATAGTGACATAGTCTTAGCTTGTAGTCTGTTAAAAGGATATCGCTCTCACAGCGCTATCCTTTTTTATTATCGCTAGCTGGCTATTTTGACTTAGCATTTATTATCAGCGTTAACATCGATCGGCTCAGTTATGATAAAATCAGCGCTTATTTCTATCTGACTAATAAATCAGTGAATCACTGGGTCAACCGATAGTCAATTATTAGATATTTCTGAAACGCTTCTCGTTGCTATAGACCATAAATATTGATGTATTTTAGAGCGCGCCATTGGCATAGATTAGCGTCTTAAACGCTATTATGGATTGCTAATAACGCGTTGATGCCACTAACATAAAGAGACTGAGTGAATAATTGTGTTTGATTTACAAGGATTTGGTGCGCTCCTACTGAGCGGTATCACCATAACGATACAGCTTACTTTAACTAGCCTTATTATAGGTATGGTATTCGGTTTGCTTGGTGCTACTGCTAAGTTGTCTAATGTCTGGCTACTTCGTAAGCTTGCGACAGTATATACCGCCACTATGCGCGGCATACCTGAGCTGTTATTGGTATTATTTATCTACTACGGCGGCTCGGTATTATTACTAAGTGTACTCAAAAATTTTGGTTATGCAGAGCGCGTAGATATCAGCGCTTTTTGGGCTGGTGTAATGGCACTGTCCATTGCTTTTGGTGCTTATGCCACTGAAATCTTGCGTATGGCAATTCAGGAGATACCTGTTGGTCAACGCGAGGCAGCACAAGCGCTAGGTATGCGCCCTTTGCAGATATTTTTTCGGATTACTTTGCCGCAAGTTTGGCAAATTGCTTTACCGGGATTAGGTAACTTGCTATTGGTGCTACTAAAAGATACCGCTCTCGTTTCTGTCATTGGTCTCAAGGATATTATGTATCAGTCCACACGTGCCGCGCAGTCAACGCAGGAGCCGTTTACTTTTTATATGGCAGCGGCCATTCTTTATCTAGGTCTGACGATGGTTATTACCGGTTTTATGATGTGGCTTGAGTGGCGTGCCAATCCAGCCGCTCGCTATGCCAAAAAACTAAGCCGTCAATCCATTCATCAGCAGTCAACCTTAGGGTAGAGGAGAGAGATCATGGATTGGAACTGGCAAGTTATATTTGAATATTTTCCAGAGATTCTAGGCGGCGCCGTATTGACAGTGCAGTTAGTAGTAGTCTCAGGGATTATTGGGCTGTTCTTTGGCGTTATTTTGGCTCTATTAAGATTATCTAAAAGCTGGTTGGTACAAATACTGCCTTTTCTCTATATCTTCTTCTTTCGCGGCACTCCGCTACTGGTACAGATATTTTTGATCTATTATGGACTGAGTCAGTTTGAGTCGATACGTGAATCCTTCTTATGGGATCCAGTACTAAGTAAACCTTACTGGTGCGCAATTATCGCTTTTACTTTGAATACTAGTGCTTACTTAGCAGAGATTATTCGAGGCGCTATTCAGACCATTCCAGTCGGTGAGCTTGAAGCGGCAGACGCTGTTGGAATGTCTAAGTGGCAAAAGCTTACGCGTATTACTTTACCGCGCGCTTTTGGTATCGTGATACCCGCTTATAGCAATGAAGTTATTTTTATGCTCAAAGGCAGTGCACTAGCTTCGACTATTGCTTTGATGGATATAACGGGTGTGGCTCGTACTATTAGCTCACGTACTTATACCAATATGGAGCTATTTTTTGCAGCAGGTATCGTCTATCTGCTGCTGTCGTGGGTGATATTATTTAGTTTTGGCCGTTTTGAGAAAAGAATGAATCGTCATGCTAGCTACGTGCCGCCTGATGTGTTGACTAATACTATTCCATAATTAAGTCGAGAGCCAGTCATGAGCCAATCGCCACACGCTGCTATAGCCACTGCTATTACTACTAGTATCGACAGTGACAGTATTGATAGCGGAAGCAAAGCTATCTATAGCACTGATAATAAGCTAAATGATGAGTTGCATGGCGCTATCGGTAAAGTAGTTTGTGTAGGTCGTAATTATGCGGCGCATGCTCGTGAGTTAGGTAATGAAGTTCCCACCTCACCGCTGTTATTTATGAAACCGGCTTCCTCAATAGTATCTGTTCATAATGATATTATTCGCCCTGATCCGAACCTCTACGGTGAGACTCATTATGAGGCAGAACTATGTATTCAGTTAGCTACTGACTTATCTAGAGCTACTGCTGAGCAAGCACGGCTAGCGATTGGCGCTGTTACCTTAGGGCTTGATTTAACCTTACGTGAGCTGCAAAGTCAGCTGAAAGCTAAAGGTCAGCCTTGGGAGCGTGCTAAATGTTTTGATGGGGCTTGTGTGCTTGCTGATTGGCTTGATCCAGTGGATTTTGGCGACTTAACTCAAGTCAATTATCAACTCTCTATCAATGATGAGCTCAAGCAAGAGGGCAATAGCGAGCTAATGCTGTTTCCTATCTATGAGCTAGTTGCCGAAATCAGTCATGCCTTTAGTTTGCAAGTGGGCGATGTGATTATGACCGGTACTCCAAGTGGTGTTGGCGTGCTACAAGCAGGCGATCAATTACAGTTAACCCTTGGTAAGAATCAATGGCAAACGCAAGTTAAATAGTGCCTATCTTTTAAGTCTGGTCTTTATTGTTGCAATTTCAATGTGTTTTACTCTTTATGACTTAGTCTTTCTATTACCCTCTAAACGCCTCGTTTTATAATATTGACTTACCAATCAAATCATTCCCTTCTATTTACCGTAGTTAACAGCTAAGATAGATAAACCTCTTTTTGCAAAAACATCTACCTTACGAGTGCCACAAAGAACACTATGCCTACTAACACTACTCATTCTCAAGATTTGCCCGATGCTACCCATGACAGCTATGGTAGCAGTTTTGGTAATGAGAGTATGGATCAGTATCAGCCTGGAGTTCATCCTATCTCCAAAGCTAACATGCCGCTACATGGCGATCTGTACGAACACATCTCGCAGCTTGATGCCCTGGATATGGATGAGTTGGTCAGACTATTAGCAGATGATGCTGATGAAACTGTCAAAAATGAGCCACTCTCTTTAGGTGATTTCTTTGAAGGCCTAGCGCAATTAGCAACCATGGGTGTGGTCGAAGTTACTGAAATAGTTGAGTCCATGCACCGCGAGATTATGCTACGTCCTATAGGGCGCTTCAACGAAAACCATCTGAATAATTGGCAGGGCGGAGTCACTGGACGTGTTTACGGACTGGTACGCCATATTATGCTGCTAGTCGGCAATAACCTAGCTTCAGGGTTACGTTTATATAAGAATATGGCCACGCAAACCAGCTCTCAGCCTTTACCTCAGGGATTAAAAAAGTTAGTTAATGTCTTTAATGGGGTAATGGGCGATCATCTGGTCAATAATAACAATTCTCTCGCTATCCCTACGGTGCTGTATGATAAAAAAGGTAATCTGCGCCATGAACAACTATCAGGGCGTATTATTATTTTATGCCATGGTTTGTGTTTGAGTTATCTGAGTTGGAATCCAGAAGAGGAGGATAGCTTGGGTGCGGCGATTAGTCGTAGTCAGCCAGACGCTACGGTACTCTATGTTGATTATAATACCGGACGACGTATCTCACGTAGTGGCCGAAAATTCTCAAGATTATTACAAAGCTTAGTCGATAATAATCCAGATATCAGCCAAATAGATATAGTAGGACACAGTATGGGTGGTCTGGTTGCTCGTAGTGCTTTACATTATGGCAAGCAAGATCGTCTTGATTGGGTCAAACGTGCTGGTAACCTAATTACCCTAGGTTCGCCACATCATGGTGCGGTCCTTGAGCGTATTGGCTTTATGGTACAAGACATCATCAGTAAAGTCCCTTTTGCCAGCTCGCTTGCTCATTTAGGCGATATGCGTAGCGCCGGTATTATTGATTTACGTCATGGCAGTATTCGCGATGCCGACTGGCAATCTTTAGAAGGTCGTAATGTCTTGCCACAAGATTTTCGCCATCCGACCCGTCTGCCTACTGGGATTAAGACCTTTTTTATCGCCAGTGCCTTGATTGAAACCCATTACGAATCAAAAATGACTAATTTTTTGGGCGATAGTCTAGTGTCAGTAGCTTCTGCTTTGGGTGAGGATGATGGGGAGCATAATTTGTTTGTGCCAGAAGGGCATAAAGCCATCTTTTATGGTGTCAATCACATAGGCTTGATACATAGCCGAAGAGTGCGCGAGCAAGTGGTGGCATGGTTATTGGATAACGGCAAAAGCGATTATGCCAGTCGAGCGCGTATCCATTCTTATCCTCGAAGCTTGAGTTTACAAGCTGAAGACTCTTAAAGTAGCGTTTTTGTGCCACTTTTAAAGTTTTGATAAGCAAAATAATTAAAACCCCTTAAGACGAAAATCTTAAGGGGTTTTTAGTTAGCTAAGAAAAAGATAAATTACTCAGCAAAAATAGCGCTCACATCATCTTTATCGAATTTGTAAATCTCACCACAAAAGCCGCAGTCCATCTCAAAGGTGCCATTCTGTTCTTCTAAGATATCTAAAGCTTCGGTTTCACCAATCTGCTCAATCGCCATCTCACACTTCTCACGTGAGCAAGTGCAGCCGAACTCTAAGCTTACAGGCTCGGGAGCCACGACACTTTCTTCATTGTATAAGCGATAGATAATCTCGCTAGCAGCAAGCGTGGTCAACTCCTCACTTTTGACGGTGCTAGTAAGCATACTCAAGCGCGTCCACAAATCATCATCGATACCCGCGTCTTGATTTTGCTCTACTTCAACCGTTTCCTCTAAAGTACGCGGGAGCATCTGTACCAGTACGCCGCCCGCTTGCAAACCATCTGATGCCAAATTAATCAGGGTCGGAATCTGTGCCGATTGCTTTTGATAATGCGCTAGACAATCTGCCAAATTATCATGGCTACGCTCGACGATACCTTGATAAGGCTCGCCACCGTCAGGCTGAATATTAATAAATAATACCCCTTTGCCTGCTTCGCCCAATTCAGCAAAAGCTTGCTTGGCGTCGATCATATTATCCCAAGCTTGTATTTGCTCAGCGCTGTCTGCTTTCCAGCTGGCTAGCGCTCGAATGATACCGTTCTGATCGCATTCTGCCATTGCCCAATTCAACAAGCTATCCTGATCTGAGGACTGTAATTGAATAGATAAACGACCATCGATTTTGACCGTACCTATCAGCAAACTTGCAGCGGTCAACATCTCACCCAATAGGCGCTTGATGGCCTCGGGATAAGGCTTTTGCGCGATAGTCGTTGCATAACTGCGTGATAGGCGCACCACATCACCCCGTACTGGCGAATCCTCGATAAAGAAGCGCTGACGGACATCATTATTAGGGGCTTGCTCAGATAATGGCTGGTTATCAATGTTCACGGCGGAAGTATCTTGTGTCATATATTTTTATCTTACTAAGTTAAGAAGGTGGTAGCTTTATGGGGGTTATTCGTAATTTATCAATAATAACTATCCTGTTGTATAGCAAAAGCATAATCTGAAAAGGAGTAAATTTATTATGGAAAGTTGCTCAAATAATCAAAAATTTAGACAATAATCATAAAGTGTTGTACAGTAACATTAAGTTGCATTAAGATAACTAAAAGTAACTGCATGGATGCTTGTTAGTAATAATAACTAATCTAGCATTTTTTAATTAAATAATGATGTGATAAAAGGATGTATCTCATGGCTTACGCACTTACCAAACCTTTAACATTAGTAGCCTTTATGGCATTGGGTTTAGCTGGCTGTAATAATAGTAGCCAAACCGCTACTGACGATGCGGCAACTGCTGATGGCGCAACTACTGAAGCCGCTGCAAATGCTAACGGCACTCTGCAAAAAATCAAAGACTCAGGCACTATCGTGGTCGGCTATCGTGACTCCTCTATTCCTTTCTCCTATATCGCTGATGATCCAAATCAGCCGATGGGTTATGCGCACGACTTAGAGATGAAAGTAGTTGAGGCAGTCAAAGAAAATCTCAATATGCCCGATCTAAAAGTTCGCTATAACCTTATTACTTCACAAACCCGTATTCCATTGGTCCAGAACGGTACCGTTGATTTTGAGTGTGGTTCAACCACCAACAACGAAGAACGCCAAAAGCAAGTTGCTTTCTCAAACGGTTTCTTTGAGATTGGTACTCGTCTATTAACTAAGACTGACTCTGGTATTAATGATTTTGAAGATCTAATGGGTAAGACTCTAGTCACCACAGCAGGGACTACCTCAGAGCGTTATATTCGTCAGTATAATGATGAGAAAAAGATGGATACCAATGTCATCTCAGCTAAGGATCATGGCGAAGGTTTCTTGATGTTAGAGAACGGCCGTGCTGATGCCTTTATGATGGATGATGTATTGCTGGCTGGCGAAAAAGCCAAAGCTAAAAATCCTGATGAATGGACTATCGTTGGTACCCCGCAGTCATTTGAGATCTATGGTTGTATGATGCGTAAAGATGATCCTGAATTCAAAGCGGTAGTCGATGAAGCATTAGCGAACGTCTTCAAATCAGGCGAGATTAACGCTATCTATGACAAATGGTTCTTAAACCCAATTCCACCAAAAAACGTCAACTTGAACTTTGAGATGTCAGATAACCTAAAAGCATTAATTGCCGATCCACATGATGGAACTCAACCGAAAGTTGCTGTCGCTCAATAAACAGCTTTGTCCCTCAATATAGCTTGCTTATGTTCTCAGCTCATTTATCTAATCATGAGCTGAGGCATAAGCCTATTAATCGCTGCTCGGAGAGACAATCATGAACTATAGCTGGAACTGGGGTGTGCTCTTTGAGCAGACTGGTATCGGTAATGAGCTGTATATCCATTGGATGATCACGGGTCTTGGCTGGCTATTATTAATTGGTAGTATCGCTTGGGCGATAGCCATGGTTATCGGAACTATCTTCGGTATCATGCGCACGCTACCCAATAAAACTGCGCGTGCTGCCGGCACCGCTTATGTGACTTTCTTTCGTAATATTCCTTTATTAGTACAATTATTCTTCTGGTTTTATATCGCTCCAGGTTGGCTTACTCCAGCTATGCAGGAGTGGTGGTATAAGGAACTTACACCAAACACCTCCGCTATGCTCTCAGCCAGTATTGGTCTAGGGCTGTTTACCGCAGCGCGTATCGTTGAGCAAGTGCGTACTGGTATTGAGTCCTTACCACAAGGGCAGATTAATGCCGCTTATGCGCTAGGTTTCAGTATTCCGCAAGCCTATAAAGAAGTCCTGCTGCCACAAGCGTTTCGCATTATTTTGCCACCGCTTAGCTCAGAGTTAACTAACTGCTTCAAAAACGCTTCGGTGGCCTCACTGGTCGGCGTTATGGAGCTAATCAGTCAAACCAAAACCATTAGTGAATATACTCAGAATAGTTTGGAGATTTATACTTACGCGACGATTATTTATCTAGTGTTCAATCTATCGCTGATTGCGATTATGGGCTTAATTGAACGTAAATTAAGGGTACCAGGGCTTATTGCAGGGAGTCAGGAATGAGTATGATGACCGAACTTGCGACAGCCTACCCAGGCTTAATGGGCGGCATGGTAACCACCATGAAGGTGCTGTTTTTAGCCATTATTGGCGGTATTGGTTTAGGTACGGTACTAGCCTTGATGCGCTTGTCAGGTATCAAAGCTTTAGAGATACCAGCTAAACTTTACGTCAATTATTTTCGATCGGTACCCTTATTGTTAGTATTGCTCTGGTTCTATTTTGCCGTGCCTTTGATTTATTTTTGGATAGTAGGAAGCTATCTACAGCTTAATGCCGCATTCGCTTCGTGTGTGGTCGCCTTTATGATGTTTGAGGCCGCTTATTTTTCAGAAGTCGTCCGTGCTGGTATTCAGTCTATCGGTAGTGGTCAGGTCAATGCGGCGAGAGCGCTCGGTATGACTTATGGGCAGACTATGCGTTTAGTTATTTTACCGCAAGCCTTTCGCAAAATGCTGCCACTGATACTGCAGCAATGTATTATTTTATTCCAAGATACCACTTTAGTGTTTGCTATTGGCTTAACTGATTTTTTCCGCGCCGCTTACGTCCGTGGAGAGCTGATGGGACTCCTGACCCCTTATATTTTAGGCGCAGGCGCTATCTACTTTATTATTAGTTTGGCAGCCTCTATTGGTGTGCAACAAGTACAAAAAAGAATGAGATTTTAAGAATGCTTTTAGAGTAGTGGTTTTAAATGAAATTCAGCAAAACTAAGAATAAGGCTAGGAGCCAACGATGAATAATGCTAAGACGTTTATAAATGACTTTGGCGGGCTGGTCACAGATACTGGCCATGCTAGTGATGAGATAGTCATTCAAATGAGCGAAGTCAGCAAATGGTATGGCGACTTTCAAGTACTGACAGACTGTACGGCTCACGTCCATAAGGGCGATGTCGTTGTCGTCTGCGGGCCATCAGGTAGCGGAAAATCCACTTTGATCAAGACTGTCAATGGCTTGGAGCCGTTCCAAAAAGGTGAAATTATGGTTAATGGCGTGTCAGTTGGCGCGTCAAAGACTAATTTACCTAAGCTGCGTAGCCGAGTGGGCATGGTGTTTCAACATTTTGAGCTATTCCCACATTTGACTATTATCGATAATCTGACAGTAGCGCAAATTAAAGTATTAGGCCGTAAAGAAGACGAAGCCAAAAAGAAAGCCATGGCTTATTTAGATAGAGTAGGACTAACGGTACAAGCCGCGAAATATCCAGCCGAGCTATCTGGTGGTCAACAGCAGCGAGTCGCTATTGCACGTGCGCTAGCGATGGATCCGGTAGCGATGTTATTTGATGAGCCAACTTCGGCTCTTGATCCTGAGATGATCCAAGAAGTACTTGATGTGATGGTAGAGCTGACCCATGATGGCATGACCATGATGTGTGTGACTCATGAGATGGGCTTCGCTAGTCAGGTCGCTAACCGAATCATCTTTATGGATGAGGGCTATATTGTGGAAAACAGTAGTAAAGAGGAGTTCTTTGAGGGTGCAAAAAGCGAACGAGCGCAAATGTTCTTATCGAAGATTCTCAATCACTAACTTTAGATGCTGTTTAGATAATATAAAATTCAGTCTTGAGTAAGAATTAGCTTTAAGCGTCTTGTTATAAGGCGCTTTTTTTTGGATGGTTTTTGACTATTCGTTCTCAGCTTACAAGTGTTCCTATTTTGCTGCTACAATAGCTACCAGTGTCCTAAAGCATGTTTGATGCAAACAACTATAAAAGCTACCTTGGAGCCATTATGAGCGTGGAAAATTCGTCCAAAACATCAGGTGTTGTTATCGTAGGTGCAGGTCTAGCAGGCTGGCATGTCGTCGATGCTATTCGCAGCAAAGATAAAGATATTCCGATTACTTTAATTACTGCTGATAGTGGCGATCGTTATCATAAGCCGATGCTGACCATGGCGATTAGCCAAAATAAACAGGCGGCTGACTTAGTGCGGGCGACTGGCAGTGATGCGGCAGAGGCGGCCAATATAAAGCTTCTTGCCAATACTCAAGTTAGTGATATTAATGCTGCCAGTCAGCAATTACATCTGATCTCTGCTTTGCGCTCCGATCCCGTTTATACCAATTACGCTACGCTCAGTTATGACAAGCTAGTGCTAGCTATGGGCGCGCAGCCGATATTTCCTAAAAGTTTGCCGGAGGATTTAGTCTGGCACGTTAATCATATTGAGCGCTTTGGGCAGCTGCAAGAAAAGCTAGCAACGGCTAGCCAGCACGTAGCTATTGTCGGTGCTGGCATGGTAGGGACGGAGATCGCCGAGGACTTATTAAAAGCTGGTCATAAAGTGACGCTGATTGACTTAAATGACGCGCCACTGGCACAAATGCTACCGTCAAAAGCGACTCAGCGCATTGCCAAAGCTATTGAATCGCAAGGAATACAGTTTTTGGGTGGCTATCAAGTGACTAATGTCACGCGAAATGAGGATAAGACACTGCAAGTCAGTTATGAGCCGTTAGCAAACGAAGAAGAGTCGGCAGATAAACAAGCGGCAACCCTGACAGTAGATCATGTGATTGCCAGTGCCGGATTGGTAATCGATAGCAAACTGCCCACAGCGGCAGGTATTGACTTTGATCGCCGTACTGGCATTGTAGTTGATGCGGCAACTTTACGCGCTAAATCCGCAGAGCTTGACCACGCTGCTAGTATTATTTATGCTATCGGTGATTGTATGTCTATAGATGGGGTGGCTTGTCGTTATGTCGCTCCCTTAAGAGCACAAGCGGCTACTATTGCTGACGATATCTTGGGCAATGAGCACGCCGGTTACGATCATAAACCGCCGATGATTCGCCTAAAGAATAAAGCAGTTTCGGTAATGGTAGTGGGCGTTCCACAAGCGACTGGTAATTGGCAAGTAAAAACAGAAAGCATTGATGAGCTAGTGATGGAGTTATTCGATGATAAGGATACCGTGACAGCAACGGTATCTATCAAAGCACCGATTACCGCAAGCACTTAAGCTTAACTGTTAAAGCCTAATTATCAAGGCTTAAAAATGACAATATTTATTGTCAGTAGCCGATCTCTTGTATCCATAGGAGATTGGCTTTTTTATTACTGCTAATTCATGTTAAATGTTTTAATTATTTTAAACTCTAAGATAAGATACAAACAAGGGATAGTACCTTTGCCTATAAGCTTGATATGCTTGTACTAGTAGAATAAAAAGCAAAACGAAAGGACTCGTTATGATTCAATCCTCCTCTGCAAAAACCAATCTCGACCCTATTCTTGATACCATTCCGCAAATCAATATGGGTGCGCGCTCAGCTAATGCGCCTCTGACCGAGAGCTATGATAAAGGGCCGGATGTGCCGCTAATCGAAGCCACTATCGGTGACTTCTTTGATGCTATCGTCGCCAAATACCCTGAACGTGAAGCTTTAGTGGTACGGCATCAGAATATCCGTTGGACTTATAGACATCTGCAACAGCAAGTCAATCAATTAGCTAGCGCCATTATCGAGATGGGGTTAGAGATTGGCGATCGTATCGGTATCTGGTCGCACAATAATGCTGAATGGCTATTAATGCAGCTTGCCACGGCCAAAGTAGGGGTTATTTTAGTCAACATTAACCCCGCCTATCGCACTTTTGAGCTCCAGTACTCTTTAAATAAATTAGGCTGCTCAGCGTTAGTGTTAATGCGTCATTTCAAAAGTAGCGATTATGCACAAATGATCCGCGAGCTCTGTCCCGAGATTTATCATAAGACCTTTAACCAACTGGATTTGGTAGAGATACCGACGGTTGAGCGTATTATTTGGATTGATGGGCCAGATGACACTGAGGATGTCAGCTTCATGCAGAAGTTCTCAGACTGGATAGCTGAGGGCGATGCCAATGATCCGCGTATTGCTGAGCGCCAAGCACAGCTCAAAAACACTGATGCTATTAACGTACAGTTTACTAGTGGTACTACTGGTACGCCAAAAGGTGCAACGCTATCTCATCGTAATATCTTGAATAACGGCTATTTTATCGGTGAGGCGATGAACCTAACTGAAACCGATAGATTGTGCATTCCAGTGCCGCTTTATCACTGTTTTGGGATGGTATTGGGGAATTTAGCTATTCTAACGCACGGCGGTTGTATCGTTTATCCAAACGATGGCTTTGAGCCGTTAACGGTACTGCAAACTGTTGAAGAAGAAAAATGTACCGCTTTACATGGGGTGCCGACGATGTTTATCGCCGAGTTAGACCATCCTGATTTTGAAAAGTTCGATTTATCGAGTTTACGCACTGGTATTATGGCAGGCTCCAGTTGTCCTATTGAGGTGATGCGCCGTGTCATTGATAAGATGCATATGCAGGAGGTGACTATTGCTTATGGCATGACTGAGACTAGCCCGGTCTCTTGCCAGACCAATGAGCATACGCCACTTGAAAAGCAAGTCTCTACTGTCGGACTGGTGCAACCGGCGCTTGAAGTCAAAGTCGTCGATACTGAAACCGGTGAGATTCTGCCGATTGGCGAGACCGGTGAGTTATTAACGAAAGGCTATTCAGTGATGAAAGGCTATTGGGGCAGTCGCTTCAAAACTCGTGAGGCCATACAAGAGGGCTGGATGCATACCGGCGATCTAGCAACCATGGATGAGGATGGCTATGTCAAAATAGTTGGACGTAGTAAAGACATGGTCATTCGTGGTGGCGAAAATATTTATCCAGTGGAGATTGAAAATTATCTCTACCGTCATCCAAAGATTCGTGATGTGCAAGTGGTCGGGATTCCTGATGAGCGCTACGGCGAGGTTTTGGCGGCTTGGATTATTCCCAAAGAGCCAAATAGTTTGAGCGAAGAAGAGGTCAAACAGTTCTGTAAAGAGCATATTGCCCATTATAAAGTACCGACTTATTATCGTTTTGTTACTGAATATCCCATGACGATAACGGGTAAAATTCAAAAATATAAAATCATTGAGCAGATGAAAGAAGAGTTGGGATTAGT